>PBZZ01000048.1 GCA_002730365.1 Deltaproteobacteria bacterium | reverse complement strand
TCTAACTCAAGTGTCACACCAGGAGCTAAGAATGCTCCAAAGCTCTGTCCAGCTGACCCCTTCAGCTGACAGTGAATAGTGTTGTCGGGGAGCCCATTTGCTCCGTGAGCTATTGCAATTTCACCGCTGAGCATCGTTCCAATCGAACGATCAACATTTTTCACTATCATTTCAATCTTTACTGGTTTGCTTTCCAGAATTGCCTCTTTTGCTCTAGCGATCAATTCGTGGTCAATTTGTTTTTCCAAACCATGATCCTGCTCTTGAGTACAATAGCGAGTATCTCCCTCACCAATTTGGATTTGTTTCAATAGGTTTGAAAGATCAACATGCTTGGCTTTCCAGTGTGTGATATCAGAGCGTTGCTCTAAGTAGTCAGAGCGACCTACCATCTCATTGACGGAGCGAAATCCGCACTTGGCCATTATCTCACGAACCTCCTCTGCAACCATGAAGAAAAAGTTGATGACGTGCTCTGGTTGACCTACAAATTTTTTGCGAAGTTCTGGATCTTGGGTGGCAATTCCGACTGGGCAGGTATTCAGGTGACACTTGCGCATCATCACGCAGCCGATTGCGATAAGAGGAGCTGTTGAAAACCCAAACTCTTCGGCGCCCAGCATAGCTGCGATGACCACATCGCGACCAGTCTTCAATTGCCCGTCTGTTTGTAAGCGCACGCGACCTCGAAGGCGATTTAGCAACAAAGTCTGGTGTGCTTCAGACAAGCCCAGTTCCCAGGGGACTCCAGCGTATTTAATTGAAGTCAATGGAGAGGCACCGGTACCTCCATCATGCCCCGCAATCACGATCAAGTCTGCGTGCGTTTTAGCGACTCCAGCTGCAATAGTTCCAACTCCAGCCTCTGAAACGAGTTTAACTGTAATTCTTGCTTTCGGATTTGCATTTTTCAAATCAAAGATTAGTTGCGCTAAATCTTCTATCGAATAGATATCATGATGTGGAGGCGGCGAAATTAATGTAACCCCAGGTGTTGAATGTCGAACCTTAGCAATTTCTTGACTGACTTTTTTCCCCGGAAGCTGACCACCCTCCCCTGGCTTTGCACCCTGAGCAACTTTGATTTGCAGTTCCACACAGTTAACTAGGTAATGAATAGTCACTCCAAATCGACCAGAAGCTACTTGCTTGATTCGACTCATTGGCCAGTCACCATTCTCTCTTTTCTGAAAGCGTTGGGGATCCTCTCCGCCCTCTCCACTATTGCTTCTACCTCCAATACGGTTCATGGCTACCGCGAGAGTCTGGTGAGCTTCGGTGCTAATTGAACCAAGTGACATTGCGCCGGTTGCGAATCGTTTGACAATTTCTCTCGCCGCCTCCACTTCTTCTAAAGGAACGGGTGTCGCTTCTTTAAAGGTTAGTAGACTTCGAGGAGTGGCTAACCGTTGCGATTGCTCATCAATGACAGTTGAAAACTTCTTAAAAACTTCTTTGCTATTTTTCTGAGTTGCTTCTTGTAATAGCATTGTCGTCATTGGGTTCACTTGATGGTATTCTCCGCGTCGCCGCCAGAAATATTGTCCACCTACTGATAAAGTGTTTTTGAGATCTGGTGAGTCAATATAAGCCAGAGCATGGCGTTTCAAGCATTCTTCACCAAGTACCTCCACAGTGACTCCACTAATCTTGGAAGGAGTCCCAGAAAAGTATTCTTGGACGACTTCTTCACTTAAGCCGATGGCTTCAAATATTTGGGCACCGCGATAGCTTTGAATCGAAGAGATCCCCATTTTTGCGAAGACCTTGAACATTCCCTTACGGATTGACTTCAAGTAATTTTTTACAGCATTTTCGTAAGTCAATTCTTTTGCAAAATTTCCCTCTGCCAGCATTTGTTCGAAAGTCTCGAAAGCTAGGTAAGGATTGATAGCTCCAGCACCATATCCGACTAGAAGACAGAAATGAGCGATCTCTCGAGCTTCACCTGTTTCTAGGATCAGACTGGACGAACTACGCAGTTTTTCGCGAATCAAATGGTGATGAATCGCACCTACTGCAAGCAGTGCAGGAATGGGAACTTTATCTCGACCAACCCCCCGATCACTTAAAATTAAGTATTCCTTGCCTGATCGAATAGCTGACGATGATTCTGCACAAATTCTATCAAGTGCTTTCTGCAAGCCGATAGGTCCCTCAGATGCTTCGAAAAGGAGTGAGATCGGGGCAGCTTCGTCAAGATTACTGAGCTTTGCAAACTGAAAATTCGTTAATACGGGATTGTCGATCTTAATCAATTTTGCATGATTTGGCCCTGGATTAAGAATGTTGCCCTCTCCCCCAAGATGGCTTGTCATTGACATGACCATTTCCTCCCGAATGGAATCAACTGGGGGATTACTGACCTGAGCAAAAATCTGCTTAAAGTACCCATACATGAGCTGTGGCCGGTCTGATAGGGCAGCCAATGGAGCATCATTACCCATTGAGCCAGTGGCTTCTTCTCCATCTCGTATCATTGGGGTAAGGAGTACATTAAGATCTTCGGTCGTGTACCCGAAAATCTTCTGTCTTTCCAGTAAGTTTTCCTGGTTAGTTTTCGGCAAATTTCCAGGGGTCGGTAGGGCATCCAAAGTGATTACGTTGTCTTTTAGCCAAGTCTCATAAGGCTGCGCGGCGCAAATTTCTTTCTTAAGTTCTTCATCACTAATAATTCGGCCTAATTTTGTGTCGACTAAAAACATTTTTCCTGGCTGTAGTCTTCCTTTAGAGACAATCCGCTCTGGAGCAATATCCACTGCTCCCACCTCGGAAGCCATAATTACGAAGTCATCTTTGGTGACAACATAACGGGCAGGACGAAGTCCATTTCTGTCTAAGGTTGCTCCAATCTGAATTCCATCAGTGAAAGCAAGGGCAGCGGGACCATCCCAAGGCTCCATTAGGTGCTCATGGTACTCATAGAATGCTCGCTTCTCAGGAGACATGCCTTCTTGGGTCTCCCATGCCTCAGGAACAAGCATCATCATCGCGTGAGCAAGTGAGTAACCTGAAAGAACAAGAAACTCCAAGACATTGTCTAAGCAGGCGGAATCACTTCCTGATGGAACAATGATTGGCAAAAGATCACGAATATTACTGTAAAGAGGACTCTCTAATTTTTCTTGGCGAGAGCGCATCCAGTTGATGTTACCCCTGAGCGTATTGATTTCACCATTGTGAGCAAGGTAACGGAAGGGTTGCGCTAAATCCCATCTGGGAAAAGTATTAGTTGGGAAGCGGGTATGGGAGAGAGCAATAGCGCTTTCAAATCTTTCATCAGCCAGATCAGGATAAAACAGATCCATCTCATCTGTACGGATCATACCCTTGTATGCAAGAGTCCTCGTTGACATGCTTGTGACAACAAAATTTTCGACGCCAATAAGTGAGTTTCGAATTTCATTGCGTGCCACATATAACAATCTTTCTAATTCTTGTTGTTTTTTTTGTCCCTCGCTTGCAAGGAAAAGTTGTTTGATTGCAGGCATTGCCTCTGCAGCCTGTCTGCCAACATATTTTTTGTTGATAGGTACATCACGCCAGCCAAGACCGTGTAGATCGTTTTCGCTAACAATATTTTGAATCGCTTCTATGCAATGGAATTGCTGGCTCCTATCATGAGGCATAAATAAAGTTGCTACTCCATAGTAACCCTCTGGTGGAAGCACAAAACCCAGTTTAGCGGTTTCTTCTCGCAAAAAAAAGTCAGGGATCTGCACGAGAATGCCTGCACCGTCTCCTGTACCGGGATCAGCGCCTATAGCCCCCCTATGTTCAAGGTTACAGAGCAATCGCAGCCCTTTTTCAACTATATCGTGCGACTTTTGGTTTTTGATTTGTACTATGAATCCAACACCACAGCTGTCATGCTCGTGCTGGGGATCGTACAAGCCCTGGGGCAAGGGATAGCCAAAGTTATTCATCTGTGTCCTTGCTCGGAAGACAAAATCAATATTCGGTTCATTGGTCGCAGCCCTCTGGAATTGGGCTGTTCCTGACCCAATCGCATCAGCAAGCGCATGTTGTTGAATTTTGTTCGCGCGGGATTGCAATTCGGGATTTTCGCCGAGATCCGCTCAATTATTGGGGGAATGGGATTAGCGCAAGTGGCCGTTGACTCCAAAATTTTTATTAATGCCTTATACCATTCGGACTTTTGAAACGCAACCGACAAGAATCTTCGTTATCGGTACCAAAGACAAGTCAATAGCTCAAAATGCAGGACTCCAAAGCAGTTCAAAAGGGAAGGAAAAATCAATAATTTGAAGCATAAAATGACCTAAGATCTATCTAATTCATGGTATTATTGAATTATGATTTCGTGGAAGCGTCCCAACATAGGGAAGAACAATCCACAACCATGATGACGACCAGGCTCTGATAAATTGAATAGGTTCGTATAGACTTGGAGCTGGGCTTTGTATCGTTGTTCCATTCTACTGAAAAAGGAATTTAAATCTTCTGAGTCCATCGGTTCGCTACTTTTGTAATCAATTATCCAACGCTGGTCATGCTCATCTACAAATGTCCGATCAATAATATATCTCTTGATCCCTTTTCCAGAATCTACGACAAGCTCATACTCATTTTTTGCGAGTCGATGCTGGCCCAGAACCCATCTTCCATGCTCACTTGAAAGTGAAATTTCAATGGTCGATTGAAGTTGGGTTAAGGCAGTTGGAATTAATTTACTTGGAATACCTTTCTGACCCAAAGCCCACTGCCATTTTTTTCGCATTTCTTTTGGCCTTTCAAACGACCATTTCTCAAGTCCATCTTCCGAAATCTGTTGTAAAACCCGGTGAATCTCCACTCCTATTTCCCTTCGAATCCAGCTTGCTGTCCCAACCAATGAAGAAGNAGCAGTATCTTCAAAACGATCTGTCTCTTCATCACCAAGGTCAATTGTTTTGGAATCAGNCTGTAAGGGTACTNCGTTTCTCAATGCTGGTTGAGGGATTCTGAACAGCAGGTCTTGTGGATCCAATCCCGTCTCTGGACAGCTCTGATTTTTGGTTAGATCATCAAAAAAAATCTCTTCGTTAAGATGAGGCCACAAGCGCCACAATAAGCTTCCAGAATTGGGGGCTTTGGGCTCATCAGCATCATCAAAGCTTACGTTTCCAAGAAGATGTAGATATTTCTTCGCGCGAGTCACAGCTACGTAAAGCAAACGTGCTGATTCCAAATTAGCTTTCTGACTCTCGAGCCTCTGAAGATATGAATACAAGGGGTGCTGTTCTTGCCCAGATTCTTGGATTGGGGCCAACAGCAATGAACTGGTGCCATCATTAAATGACTGTTCTTGCCACCGCAGCAAAGCAGCACCCTCTGATTTTGCAGTTCGATCAAGTCCAGGGAGAATAACAGTGTCAAATTGAAGCCCTTTTGCTTTGTGCATAGTCATCACTTCAATCTGAGCTTCAGAATCTTTGGTTTGCGAATAAAGACCCTGCATTGCATCATCAAGTCGGTCAGGCAACAACCATATCTTCTGATCCAATTCTCCTAGTAATCGAAAGAAACTTTCGGCATCTAACAAGTCTCTTTCTTCACACAAAAGACTTGGTCCTTGCAACCGCAGCCAAAGGGACTCAATGGCTACACGCAGGCCAAACTGCTGAATCTGAGGAGCAACAGGCGCCCAAGCTCTCAGAAAATTTTGTAGCCTTTGGGTTCCATCAGAACTCAGTTCCTCACTCCAAACTTGCTGTAGGAGAAGAGGAATTGTTGCCTGCAAGTCTTGCCCAAACAAAACTGTCAGATCTTCCAAAGTCAATCCGCACCAAGGTGCTCGCAAAACAGCCAGCCAAGCACCGCGATCCCCATAGTGAATCGCCGCTCGAGTTAGGTGAAGTAGGTCATCAATGATTTGACGCTGTGCAAGGGGTTCAATTTCAACAGCTTTGAACTGTACTCCAGATGCTCGAAGGTGAGGGAGAATTTTTAGTAGGTGATTGCGGTTGCGAACCAAAATACCAATTGAATGTCCAACCCCATGTTTTTGAATTGTTTTGTGAATGAGCTCAGAAACCAACTCTGCTTCAGCTGACACCTGCTTTTTATCAAGCAAATGAACTTCAACAGCATTTCCTTCAAGAAGCTGATGATGTGACTCAGATTTTGCGTAACCAATCGCTCCAATGTCTGGATTTTCTAATGCTGGAAAAATTAGCGAGAATTTCTGGTTTACCCAGTCAACGATCCCAGACTGGGAACGAAAGTTCCGCTTTAGTGTGAGAGACTCGGGAAGTAGTTGACCTAGCCCATATTGTTGCACTCTCCGAAACAAACCGACTTCAGCTTGACGAAATCGATAAATAGACTGCATCGGATCCCCAACAAGAAAGATCGTCTTCCCTGACTCAGAATCCCAGCTTTTAGTAAGGTTTCCCAATAAATCAAACTGACCATGACTAGTATCCTGGAATTCATCTACTAGGACATGTCGTAAGTCTGACAAACTGTCTTCTTCAGCGAAGCTCTCATTCGATAATGTGTGGAGGGCTCTCTGAGAAACTTCACTGAAATCCACCCTGGCCTGATCACGAAATACCCCTTTTAACTCATCCGAAGCGCTTTGGAGAAGTCGGAGCAAAGCTTCTAAAACTTTCCAAGAAGGCTCTTCGAAATTTGGTTGCAGAGGAAACTTTGCTATCTTCTCCAGGGTTTCTGCATGTTCTACCGGCTGATTCTGAAGCCATTCCTCCAAGGATTGCTTGACATGTTTAATTTCCGGAGGAAATCCTTGGTTTTTGGTTAATCGCTTTCTCCAACTACCTGTACCAGTGAGAAGACACTGTGCCAATGTATGCCAATAAACCAAATCAGAGAATTTGGCCTCTGGGATTTCATACGGAAGTTGTAAAACTTTATTTGCTAACGATTGATCTACCTGATTCAGATAGGGATGGGCGCTTTGGAGGCAAGGGTGAATCAAACTGTAATCGCTGTTTCCCAGGCAACTGCATAGTGTGAGCATCTCTTCCGAAATTGTACGTTAAAATGACTCAGACAAATTCTCTCGAATCTTTTCCATGTCG
>PBZZ01000047.1 GCA_002730365.1 Deltaproteobacteria bacterium | reverse complement strand
TCTTCACCATAAAGATTGGTGGACACAATTTCCGTCATTGGGTTGACTTCATTAACCGTCTCAACTCTGGTAACATATCCAGCTCGTTTAAGCAAATAGCGGTAATCATCCACACATTCCTGATAGATACAGTTGGCAACCTGTACAAAAAATCTTGTAGTCCGTGGTTTCTTAGCAGGCTGAGGGGGCGCTTCAACAACTGGGGCAACAGGTAGTTCATCAATTACTGGAGGAGGGGGCTCTTCCACCACAACAATTTCTTCTGCTTCTTGAATTTCTTCCAGTGGTTCGGTAGCAGGAGCAGACTCTACGGCGACAGTTGTTTCCTCAGTGAGTAAGGGAGCAGGGGGAGGAGGAGGTGGCGGCTCTTCAAGAATTGCTAATGCTGGCTCTTCTATTTCCATGGGAGGGGGTGGTGGTGCCATAAAATACATGGCTGCAACAGCCGCTGCTCCAAGTAAAGCGCCTGCAGCACCCGTGATGATGCCCGGAATTAACAGTGGCTTTTTGTTTCCAGAGCTTTTCTTCTCTTTTTTTTCAGCTTTTGGTTTAGGACTGTCTTCAGATGCAGCGGAAGCTGCGGCGGCACCAGCACCTACGGCAGCAGCTGCTGCAGCGGGTTCCAATTCGTCTTCGAGATCCTCACCTCCGAAGTCGCCAGCGTCATCACCACCAGCACTGAGGTCATCATCCTGAACCTCTAAATCGTCAATGGTGGATAAATCCTCAAAAAATGAGTCTAATTCACCATCGTCTCCACCTTCACTGTCCATAAAGCTGTCGAGTTGATCACCGAACTCATCGTCCAGATCTCCAATCCCCTCCAGTCCGTCAAGTTCTTCTGCCATAGCTCCTTTTTCCGTCGCTTGCTTGGGTTCGGTAAATTGTCTCGGGGCTTAGCCTATGAAGTTAGAGGTGTTATCGTGCCGATGACAGTCACCAACTTTGCTCAGTTCTTCGGACCAGACCTTCGATTGAGCTAAGCCACTCAAGAGAAGGTCTGGTTGAAAGCGCCAGTTTGGAAAGTCTTCACACCAGTATTTTGCACTCCCGCCAGTCAAATAAATCGTCGAGTCATGTTGTGATTTCTGAGCCAACTCTCGCTGCATTTGCTGGACAAGGCCCTCCAACAAATGTCTATAACCGTTGTAAAGCCCAGCCTGTATGCATCCAGTTGTGGAAGTCTCTATGACAGAATTTTTTTGTTCTACCTCTGTCTTGGGTAGATTTGCTGTTCCGATATGCAAAGAATCCAACCACAACTTGGGCCCTGGTAAAATGATGCCTCCCAGAAATAGGCCTTGATCGGTCACAGCATCTATTGTCGTTGCGGTACCGATGTCAACTGTGATGACACTGCTACGAACCAAGTCATAGGCTGCGGCGGCCACAATCAATCTGTCGATACCTGTTGTCGGTAATTTACCGGGTACTAATCTGATTGGAAGCGGGCTTGATCGCATCAACACAATAGGTATGACGCCAATCAAATTTCGGACCATTTCCCTGAAAATAGGGGTAAGCCAAGGTACTACAGAACAGAGAATCCAGCCCTCAAATTGAGGTTTTGTAAAAAGAGCTTGGTGGCTTTGAATGAACTGAGTGAGTTCCAACTCAAAATTTTCAGATGCAGTTTTTTTTGGCGTCAGCAAATACCAGTCTTCAATCATCTTACTTTCTTTAAAAGCAGCGATGTGGATTGTGGTGTTTCCGATTTCAGCAACAACAATCAAGATTGCATCCTGTCATATTGAATCAGGTCGCCAGCGATGTGCGTGTAAATCTGTCCATTCTCCATTCGAATTTGAGGGAATCCCCTTTGATCAAGCCCTTCAACTAGCCCTGTTTGAATTATAGAATCCTTTTCCCAACCGACTAGCTGGCCAACAATGTTTGAAGCTGCTTGCCATTCATCAAGGAGTTTCAGAGAACCCTCAGCACGAAGTTCATTAATGACTAATTGAAGATTGTCTAGGATCTCTCTAAGCAGTTTAATTGGGGAAAAAATGATTCTAGTTGCCGCTTGTAAAGTAGTCACTTTATCTTTAAGTTCGGTGGGGAAGTCCGAAGAATACCCATTCACATTCAAACCAATACCAATAATCAGGCTATTGAGTCCTGCCTGATGCCAAGGTCCTCGCTCAACTAAGATTCCTGCTAATTTTTGTCGGCCCACTAACAAATCATTGGGCCACTTGAGGATTAAATTTGATAACCCTTTTCCATATAAGTTTCTAAACAATGCCAACCCACTCCAAAGGGCCCAAAGATGAAGTCTGTCTTCAGGATCTGAAGAGTGAATAACTACTGAAAAAGTCAAAACCTGGTTTGAGGGGCTTATAAAAGTCCTCCCCGCTCGTCCTCTTCCATTCGTTTGTTTGTGGGTCCAAACTGTTAAGCCATGCTGTGAACAAAGTGAAATGTCATCAAGCAGATAGCTATTTGTGGATGGCAACTCCTCAAATTCAATCAATGGCTTGCCAAGTGGCATTCTAGTTTAGCGAAAAGTGATGAATGACCATTCCATCTTTAAGGGGCCCTCCTTGATCATCCCTCTGGATTTGGACAATTGCCTCCACAGAAGCAAGTACCCCGTCCATTTCTGCTTTCAAACGAATTTGGTACCACTGGCTAAAACGAATAAAGAATTTTTGCTCTGCCTGGCGTGGCAGATAATTGGTTGTTGGATCAGCATCCAGAGCAGATTGAATTGAGCCAGCTTGCCGATATTCGGCGTCAACCATCATGTTCAATGGACCAGTGGTCTCCTCTTGCTGCTTAAGGACCGAGGCGATATTTGCCGCATTGATCACATATTCCTGGGTATTGGATTCAAAAAGTTCGGAAGGAATCCGATCTTGGTCGAATCGATTCAGAAATTCAATAATCTCTTCCTCAGTGGCCATATTGACATTCAAACGGGCTTCTCCTGCTGGGCTCCCCGCTTCAGGGGGTTTGCCCACTGGGTAAGTTGTGAAATAGCGCTCCCAGCTATCCCACGGGATACCGCTTTCTCTAAAACCCATGATAAGCCGAAGTTCATCGAGATGATCCAAGCCACGATTCTTCACGATCTTTTCTTGGCCGTAGTCTAGATAGCTGAGTTGCTCAGCACCAATACTTCCCAAGTAAGGGGTTGTGTAAGGCGTCTCTCCATCCTTTGCGTCCAGCCAATCAAATATATTTCCGTAGATCTGCATGACTTGATTTTCTGCAAGGTAGGANGGGACCCCTTCCTCCACAGGCACACCGTCGANAGATGNTATTGGAAGATTACTGGCCATTTGGAAAAATTGTGAACTGAGCCNAANATCGTAGTCATTACCNGGTACAGGNGTTCCTTCTCTNAGTAATCGATTCAGGTTGAATAGGTGATCAATCGGTCGAATGACAGGGCTATAGAAAATGATATCCTCGAAGTCTTCAAGAATACCCTGAGGAAGTTGCGTTGGTGGCGGAGGATTTAAAATAGAAGCGTTTTCCACTCCCGTTAAGGCGTTCAATTCCTGGAGAAATTGCAGATCCTGACGGAAAAAAGTTATTTCATCTCTTGTTTGCAGGCCTTCAAGAACAGCCTTTAGCATTGATTTTACAGCATTTCTTGCTTGAAATGATGATTGAAAATTCCTGATTCCACGAGTTTCAAGAGTTGTCTGAAATGAAAACTCAACCATGAAAATTGAGAGGAGCATTAAAATGACCAACGTCAACAATAATGCCATTCCTGTTCTAAATCTTAATTGCTGTCGGTTCATTAGTTGTTCCAGAAGCTGCATACCCTGTTGATGCAGCTTCAAGAGGCGGAGCTTAAATTGGGTGGAGCCGAATCAGTGTCTCCTTGGCGGAATCTATTAAATTGCTTAAGGAGGTATGGATAACGATCTGAATCAAGGGGGGTAATTGAGATAGCTCGCCGAATTGTTTGAATCGCTTCAATCGGTTGGCCAGACTGGAAGTAGGCTTCTGCAAGAGTATCTAAATGATCTACAGATGCCTGAAGTCGTACAGCTTTTTGAGCCATGCTCAATGCTTTTGTGGTATTTCGAAGCTTAGGGTCTCCACTGGTCAAGAACGTCCATGCTAGGTTATTTAAGCTTGCGGCATGATCTGGTTGGAGACTTAATACTTGTTGGTAAAGACGAATTGCCTCTGGTTCTTCCTGTTGAAGAGTTTTTAAGACTGCTAATCGAAAGTTGCCCCAAACAGCGTTTGGGTAAATCTTCAAAAAATGAGCATGATGCTCTTGACTGCGCTCTAGTTGATCAAGATCAGCATAAACATTACCTAGTCTGGCGTGTATCCAAGGATGGTCGGGAACTTCCTCCAAAATGCTTCGATAAATGGTTTCGCTACGTATCAAGCTGCGATTAGATTCTGCTTCCATTGCAAGTTGAAAGCGAACCCAGATTGGTTGCGTGAAAACTTCTTTGAGTTCAATTTCCATACTTGGGAGAGCCTCTCCTGTACGCATTTGATGAGCAAGCCTGCGCAAAATTTCCTTTTCAATAGGAGGTAATGAAGCATTTGTAAGTTGTTGACGGGCCCGGCTGAACTGTAAAGACATCATTGATGCAAGTGCTTGGAGAATTTCATCTTTCTGATGTCCAAGCCACATCTCCAATTCCATTGGAGACTGTAAAAGTAAAAATTGATACCAAGTCCAAAGATCCCAGTCGTGGTTGAGCAAAGAATATTCAACTAGTTTCAGGGAAATATGAGGTTTGGCTAATTTTCGGTAAGCAAGAGCTTGATGGTTCAGTAGCGGAACTCCTCCAACATTTTTTTCGATTGAACTGAATGCTGTAAGTGCTTCGGTCCATTTGCCTTGAATTGCTAACAATCGGCCCAAAAGAATCTTGAGTGAAGCAGATTCGGTAGATTCCTCCATGGCTTTCTCGATGACTTTTTCTGCTGCTGCATATTTTTCATTTTGAAGGAAAATCTCAGCCAATTTGATCCCCGCCCATTCTGAGTCAGGGAACTGGCTTAGCATTTCGATCAAATCAGCTGAAACATCTTTTGAAGCATCTTGGATTAACTGTAATTCAATCCAGAATTGCCATATTTTTTCGGATGGTAAATTACCCTCCAAGGTCTGAAGGATTCTTTGCTTGGCCTGTTTGTTGAGACCTATCTTTTGTTCAAGTGATACAACTTGAAGAATCAAATTTTCATTCTCTGGTTGTTTAGACAGAAGTCTCAACAATAGCTTGTGAGCTTCTCGTGGTCTTTGAATTCCCTGATAAAATGTCGCTAGTTCTAGATATAGCTCGGAATTATTTGGATATCGTTTCAGTCCTTTAAGTTGATGCTTTTCGAATGACTCAAATTCTAATTCATTCATATAAAGCATCCCTAAAGTTTGGTGCAGAGCGAGTGACGCCCTCTCGGGTTTCTGCATCCATGATTCCATCAACTGAATGGCCTCTTTTGAGCGATTTAAGCGTTCGTAGCATTCGGCGAGTTGCTGCAAAGCCCAGCGATTATCAGGATTGTTTCTTAGGCCCTCTTGAAGCCAAAAGCTCGCATCTTCCCAGCGTTTTGAAACCAGATAAATTTGAGCTAGGCGGAGTTGAGCCCATGTGTAATCAGATCTGAGGGCCAATGCTGATTGGAGTAGTCGGCGACCTTCATTTTCATTACCATTTTGCCAGATGACTGTGCCCAGATGCGCAAGAGTCCAGGAGTCTTTCGGGAAACGTTCATTCATCACCAGAAGAATCTGAATGAGATCTTTGATTACGCTTTTATCACCTTGATCAAGCAATTCTTCTAAAAGGGAGGCATACATCTGGAGGAGATTATAATCGTCAGGCTCTAGCCTAAGCGCTTTTTTGATGGCTTCGATGGCGAAATGTGATTCACCGGCTTGTTTCTGTAGAATTGCGATTTGCTGCCAGACTGCAGCTTGTTGCGCATTATAGTTCGCGGCAGTTTTGAATGCAGCNANTGCTTCAGTTTTCTGGTTTTGGCGATTAAGAAGCATTCCTTTCCAGAACCANGCTTCGGAAAGTTCAGGATTCAGTCCAAGGGCTTTTGAGAGGTCATNAAGAGCAGCTTGATTTTCGCCTGCTTGGGCTCGAAGCTGGGCTCGATCCAAATAGAGGCTAGCACAATTGCAGGATTGTAGTCGTTCTCCGTTGTAATAATTTACAGCAACAGTGATTTGTCCTGAATTCAAGTATAGGCGCCCCAACGAGGATGCTAGTCGTTCGGAGTTTGGGATGTTTTTTAACCCTGTTTCGTAAACTTGTTCTGCTTCGAAAAGTTGTCCGGTTGCTTGATAGTGCGATGCCAAACGGAGATATCCCAACTCGTTGCTTGGATCGATGAGTAAAGCTTCCCATTCTGCATATGCTGGATCCTTGGGATCTAATTGAATGTGCAAGCACCCATTCAAAGTCACCAAACTGCAGATAAAGCCAGCCAAAATCGTAAGGTCTTTTGCAAGTGAAAGGGCTTTCTGCATACAGATGTTGTATTAAGCGTTTCTTGTAATTGTAAGGGGATGTCTGTAAAACGAATTAAATCACTATTTTGAAAAAGTTGATATTACCTAAATCTAGCTAACGTAACAAAGCATTTTCTAAACCCAAATGACAATAATCCTAAGGCAGCTTGCGGAACATGCTAGAAGTGCATCAAGACACCTAGCTAACCTCTCAACTGAAAAAAAAAACGAAGTACTTTTGGCATTTGCCAGACAGATTCGGGAAAATACTGAGCTGATTCTATCGGCCAATCAAAAGGATTTGGAGTCTGCTGATAAATTGAGAAAACAGGGAGAACTGGCCGACAGTTCTATCCAGCGCCTCAAACTAAATGCTCTGAAAATTGAGCAAATGGCCAAAAATTTCGAGAGTGTTGCGGCTCTTCCTGATCCAGTGGGGCAAGTTCAACTGGAGACTCAGCTGGATGAGGGGCTGGATCTGCACCGAATATCTTGTCCCATCGGAGTGTTGCTAGTCATTTTTGAGTCACGCCCTGAGGTGGTAGTTCAGATTTCAGCCCTGACTCTGAAATCAGGAAACGCCGTCATTCTCAAAGGTGGTAAGGAAGCGTCTGAATCCAATTCTTGTTTGTTCGGCATCCTCGATCAGGTTCTTGGAGAATTTACTGACTTACCAGATGGCACAGTGAACTTGCTTCAAAGCAGGGAAGCTGTCAGCGAGATTGTAAAGCATAATGATTGCCTTGATCTGATTATCCCAAGAGGTAGTAACGCTCTTGTGCAACACATTCAACAACATTCAAGAGTTCCAGTGCTTGCCCATGCAGACGGCATTTGCCACGTATACTGGGATCGATCTGCAAGCTTAAGCAAAGCAATGGAAATTATCATTGATGCCAAGACAGAATACCCAGCGGTCTGTAATGCCATGGAGACGTTACTGATTCATGAAGAAATTCCAGAAAATGAAATCAAGCAGGTGCTTACTGACCTTCTTGAAGCTGGCGTCGAGATAAGGGCCTGTTCTGCAATTATGGAAAAGTTCAGTAATAAATTAAATGGAATTATTAACGCATCTGAACAAGACTGGAAAACAGAATACACAGATCTGATTTTGTCAGTCCGTCTGGTCTCCTCCCATGATGAAGCGATCGGACACATCAACCACTTTGGTTCTGGTCACACGGATGCAATCATTACAGAGGATAGGTCGATTGCAGAAAAATTTATGGATCAAGTGGATGCATCTAATGTTTTTTGGAATGCCTCAACTAGGTTTGCAGATGGTTTTCGATATGGCTTTGGCGCAGAAGTAGGTGTCAGCACATGTAAAACTCACGCTCGTGGTCCTGTGGGATTAGACGGGCTTGTGATATACAAATACAAATTATANGGCAGTGGCCANGGTGTGGCCCGCTATCATGAAGGAGGAAGGCAATACCTGCATCAAANTCTTTCACGACCCAATTGATNACAGAAACTGAAAGGAGATAAAATGAAAATGATTCTTCTGGGACCACCTGGCTCGGGCAAGGGAACCCAAGCACAAAATCTGATGCAGGACTACGGAATGGCACAACTCTCAACAGGAGACATGCTTCGCGCAGCCGTTGCCGCAGGCTCAGAGGTTGGTAACCGAGCAAAGGCTGCAATGGATGAGGGTAAGCTTGTTTCAGATGAAATTGTTGTATCCATTATTGAGGAAAGAATTCAGCAGGAAGATTGTGATGGTGGTTATTTGCTAGACGGGTTTCCAAGAAACGTCACCCAGGCGGAGAAACTGGACGAAATGCTACAGGAGACGGGGCAAAACATTGATTTCGTTATTCAACTGGAAGTTGATGATGAACTGTTGGTCGATCGAGTGACAGGTCGTCGGATTCACAAGCCAAGCGGTCGCAGCTATCATATCAAGTTTAACCCCCCCAAAGTTAATGGAAAAGACGATGTCACTGGAGAAGATCTAATTCAACGGCCAGATGACAATGAAGATACGATTCGTGAGCGCCTTAATACCTATCATGTTCAAACAGCTCCTCTCATAGATTACTACGGCAATCAGGGCATCCTACGAAGCGTCAATGGGATGCTTGGGCTGGATGAAGTTTATTCCGCTATCCGAGCGGCGATCTCCTGAAAAAACTTCTCGCTTTCAAAGGTGCGTATTTGATTGCGAGGAGATCTTGTTCGTAATATTGCCATTAGTAGAAAAAGTTTTAGGTGATGCTTCCCACCTTAATTTTCTTGTCGATTCAGAAACTCAGGTTCTTGAAGGATCTGTAATTTTTCAGCAGACTCACCTTCTATTCGCCTCAGTAACAATTTACACAACTGTTGACCAGCCGCCTCCAAAGAAGAATGGTAGGCATTGATTCGTGGAGTGTTGAACTCCAAGTAATTAGTTCCTTCGAACGCGATCAAATCTAGATCTTTCCCTAAGATTAGATTCGCTGAATTCATCTCGGTTAGAATCCCAAGCGTAGTCGATACGCCAGGAGAGACAATTGCAGTTGGGGGATTAGGAAGTTCTGTGAATTGCTGCAGAACTTTTCTTCCAGCCTCGAAGGATAAAGCAGTACTAACCTGCATTTCTTTTTGAAAGCCCAATCCACAACTTTCCAACCCTTTTAGAAAGCCATCAAGTCGATGTCTGGAATAATTCAATTCTTCTGGAGGGTTGATTAATCCGATTCTTTGGTGACCAAGCTCAGAAAGTCTACAAACAGAATCTTCTGTAAGCCATTCATGTCGGACATCGTAGAAAGGATGGGGTTCAGGAAGTTTTGTTCGGCCGAAAGTGACAAACGGAAATTGTTGTTGCTGTAAGTAGCGAACGCGTGAATCATCATTCCGCGTTTGACCAATGATCAAACCGTCAGCTAATTGGCCATCGACAATGCGCTTGATTGGCTTCAGCAGATCTTCTTCTTCAAGTCTTGGCTGAATCGTCAGGGTGTATGGACTATCCTGAAGCGAACGGAGTATTCCTTGGCAATAGAACGTGAAGCCCATTGCTGGGAAGGCACTCTGTGGTTCTGGGGATAAAATTAAAGCGATGGTGTAGCTACGCCCAGTTCTTAGAATTAACCCACCCTGGTTAGGGACATACCCTAACTTTTCTGCAGCTGATTTCACACGCTGAATGGTTTCGGGACGAACCTCTGGTCCATCTTTGAGTGCCCTGGAGACCGTTGTTACTGAAAGCCCCAAAGCTTTGGCAACTGTCTTTAGATTGGTGCGTGATCGAATCATGCTCTCTAGGATTGACAAGCAAGTTGCTCAGTGTTGTCCTTGCTCAATAAGATTGAGTAGTCAGGACAGATGCTGGATCAATTTTCTCAAGAATTTCTCCTCTTGTTCCATCTGATCAATAGAGATGAACTCATTTGGTTGATGAGCCTGATCAATCGATCCGGGACCACAAATGACTGTAGGAAATCCCGCTTCTTGAAATTGTCCAGCCTCAGCTACATAAGCTACTCTTGATCGAACAGTATTTCCTGTCAAATCCTGAGCTAGTTTAAGCGCAGGGTTATCTATTATCTCATCCATTGGTGGCACGTCAGCTAATGCGGTTGTTTGGATGTCAGCTCCCTTGTAGACTGAACGCATGGTTGGAAGAAGAATATCGAAACAATATTCCTGAAATTCGTTGTAGACATTTGCTGCAGGCCCACCAGGAATGGTGCGAACATCCCATAAAAATTCACATTTTCTTGAAATAATGTTTAAAGCTGTTCCGCCGTGTATCACTCCTGCGTGGACAGTAGTGTGGTGAGGGAAAAAACCATTGTTGGTTGGAGTAGAATCCTTGAAATGCGACTCCCGCTCTGAAAGCCAGTTGATCAACTTGGCTGCATTCATCACTGCGCTGACTCCGCGGTGTGTTTGACTGGAATGTGCTTCGTAACCAGTCACAACCGTTCGGAAAGCGCTGAGACCCTTATGAGCAGTAACAGTTTCCATCATTGAGGGCTCTCCGACGATCACTGCTGCTGGCTTGGGTATACGTTCTTTGATTTGTTCGATTAGACGCGGTGCACCCAAGCACCCAATCTCTTCATCATAAGAAAGTGCTAGATGAATGGGTTTTCGCAAGGATTTCATTTCTGGAACCAAGGAAAGAGCAATTGCGCTGAAGCCTTTCATGTCACAAGTTCCTCGTCCGTAAAGCTTGTCTTGCTTCTGAGTCAATTCAAAAGGATCTGTGTCCCATGGCTGACCATCAATTGGAACCACATCAGTATGCCCTGAAAGAACGATCCCACCTTCGACATTTGGTCCAATCGTAGCGTACAGATTGGCCTTTGTCCCTTCATCGTTTGGAACTCGCACTGCGGTAACACCGTGTTTGCTCAACCACTCATCAACAAAGTCGATCAAGGGTAAATTGCTGTCTCTCGAAACTGTGGGGAAACTGACTAAAGTTTTTAGCATTTCAATGGCATTCATAATTTTCCTGTGTTGGCTTATATTTCAGACGATGGCTTTCCCATGTTTAATAACCAGTCGGTGGTTTTTTCGATCACTCACTCAAAGGATATTTTCCAGTGGATTGCCATCAAAGATCAGGAAGTCTGCGAAGCAGTTCTTTTGA
>PBZZ01000046.1 GCA_002730365.1 Deltaproteobacteria bacterium | reverse complement strand
GGGTGATTAGAGTTTTGTAAACTCCGGCGCCTGGGGTCGTGCAAGCGGATGAATATTATCAGGTAACGTATGAATGTTTTTGACAAAAAAGTCCCAAAGCAAGGGCAAAAAAGCTGGTCTGATCCAGCACTACTAAAGCCTGAAGACTCCTCAGTCGAGTCTTCTGCCAAGCTAGCAAAAAAACGGGTGCATGCACCCCACTCTGATTGGCGTCAACGACGAGACGCAGCGATTAGGCGCTATCATCAACGTGGCCTCTGCCCCATACCACTCAAAGGCAAACGGCCCTACCAAAAGGGCTGGCAGGCACAAGAGCAGTACCAGGAGTTGAGCGCTGAAGCAATCCTTCAACGCTTTGGACCCATCGACAATGTTGGGCTGCTGCTGGGTATCCCCTGGAGGCAGAAGGGACTCTTCCTGCGTGGGATTGATTACGATGATCTCGATCTATGGGAAGAGCATATGGATTGTGCTAGCGATCAGAAGGGCTACGGCTGGTTACTCAGCGGTCCACTGGTGCGGACCGGAAATGGAAACTCCCATCACTACGTACTGAGTGACTCCTCTGAAAAATTTGTCTTTCAGGGCAAAGAGAGCACAGAGCACGGGGGCGAGATCCAGGGGTCAGGGACTCAACTGGTGGCCCCACCTTCGATCCACCCTGATACCGGCGAAGAATATCGCTGGATTCATGAGGACTGGGAGGACTTGGTACTGGTTTCCCAGCAGCAACTGCAGGAGAACTATCACCCCAAGACCAGCAAATCAAAATTTACTGCGGCAATTCAGCCGGCCCAACGCAAGCGACCGCCCTTCAGCAGCAGTGACGCTGGAGACTTTAGTGCTCCCCCAACCCTCTACGACTACAGCAGTATTGACTGGATCGCACTCTTCGTTGAGCGCGGTTGGTTTGTCCGAGACAATGGGGACCATGTGACTGTCCTATGCCCAAACAAGGCTCAGCACACCAATGGCAGCGATGGAACCTCCTCCACCGTCATCCTGCGTACGCCTGGTGGGGGGCAAAGATTCAATTGCAAGCATGGACACTGCGAACACTTGAGTGATCGCGACCAGCTGATTGAGCTACTCGGTGGGCCCTTAGTTTTAGAAGGCTTTGCGAAGAAATTGTCAGCTAATTCCGAATCGACTTCAGCCGAGACGAAAGGGCTTTCGGTTACCCACTGGCTCCGCCTTGATCCACGCAATGGGCTCTATCACATTCGGCAACCGGAAGCTGCCAAGGCTTTCCGGGCTACAGGGGTCCAACTCGATGACCCTGAACTCGAGCAGAAACTGCTGCACTTCCTGGAGAAACCACCCGGGGGAGAGCCTGTCGGTGATACCCTGAGTGCAAGAATACTGGCCGATG
Organism: Deltaproteobacteria bacterium; assembly: GCA_002730365.1. The sequence continues at coordinate 20,740 of PBZZ01000046.1, read as the reverse complement.
TCCTCAAGCTGGTGCGTACTGACGGTGGTTGGGGGACCAGGTTGAGGCTTCAGAGTGCCAGCAAACTCCCGTTGGAAGCCATTGACTGGCTCTGGCAGGGATGGCTGGCCAAGGGCAAGTTTCACCTGCTGGCTGGCTCCCCTGGGACAGGCAAGACCACCCTGGCAATGGAAATGGCTGCCATCATCAGCAGGGGTGGGACCTGGCCGGAAGGGGCCAACTGTGCCCCAGCTAACGTTTTGATTTGGTCTGGTGAAGATGACCCGCAAGATACCCTGGTCCCACGACTGGTGCTTGCCGAAGCGGACCTTGAAAGAATCTACTTCGTCAATGAGGTCCATGATGGCCAGGGAAGCCGCAGTTTTGATCCGGCAACAGACCTACGGCTCTTGGAGATGGAACTAAAGCAGATCGGAGGGGTCAGCCTTCTGATCGCTGATCCAGTCGTCTCAGCGGTCACCGGAGACTCCCACCGTAATACCGAGGTGCGAAGAGCCCTGCAGCCGCTGGTTGACTTAGCATCGGTCTATGACTGTGCGGTACTGGGAATCACCCACTTCTCCAAAGGGACACAGCTACGAGAACCACTGGAGCGGGTGACCGGGTCGATTGCCTTCGGAGCACTGGCTCGCATTGTCCTGGGGACCGTCGTGGTGCCTGGAGATCTGGCACAAGCCAGTCAACGGATGTTGCTCAGACTCAAGAGCAATATTGGTGTCGATCAAGACGGCTTCAGCTATGACCTGCAGCAGGTGGAACTGCCTAATCATCCGGGTATCTCCAACACCAGGGTTGTTTGGGGAGCAGCTGTTGTGGGTTCTGCACAGCAGATCCTCGGTGCAGCAGAGGAGCAGAGAAAGGAGTCCGGTGCCGGCCAGTCGGCTCTGAATGAGGCAAAAGACTTTCTCAGGGATTTGTTAGCTGCTGCCCCAATGACAGCAAAGGAAGTCAAGCAGGCAGCCCAAGAGGCTGATATAGCACCAGCTACCCTGCGTAGAGCCCGTCAGGAACTTGAGATCAGTGTCGATAAAAAGGGTGGACCTTCCCAGACATCTTGGTGGGAATGGACACTTCTGCCCCCGGGATCTTTCAGGGCTTGCTGAAGATGCTCAAAACTCTTAGAAGATGCTCATCGCTGAGAGTGAGCATCTTCGCTAAATTTGAGCACCTTCGTTGAGTAGTGGGCAACAAATAGGCAATTCAACAGGAGTAACGATGCAGAAAAATGAGATTAGGAAGAATGATTTACAGGCAGAAGTGTACCGGGAACCAAGAAAGCATTTGAGTTGTATGGTCCATAGTGATCTGATGCAGCTGCTGCGGCAAGTGGCGAGGCAACAACGATGGAGTTTGTCCCGGACCACTGATGAAATTCTGCTGCGTGGGCTCCGGGTGACCGGACACCTGCCAGAGGAGTCATAGCGCTGCTTGGGCAGCAATGCTGGCGGGAAAGATGTTGGGTTTTGAAGGCTAGGAAATACTTACTTTCCGGTATTTTCTGGAAAAAGACTAAGAAGGGGGGCTTGGGGAAAGATTTGGTAGCGAATTACGACTTTTTTGCTACTATTTCAATTTTTTGGTATGTTCTAAGTCTATTTATAGCAGCTAAGTAACTGATTTTGCTGGCGCGCCCACCAGGACTTGAACCTGGAACCTACTGATTAGAAGTCAGTTGCTCTATCCAGTTGAGCTATGGGCGCGTGAGAGAAGGGTGGTTAGCTGTTTTCGAAGCGCTTGAGATCTTGGAGCACCCGGCGTTCTTCTTCTGCAGTGAGGGCATCTAATTCTTCTGGAGGTGGTCGATCTTTGGCTTTCCATTGAGTAGATTTGCTCCAGACAAACCAGAAGCCCCCAGCTAGCCCGAGAGCTGGTAGAATCCAGATCAACAGATTGAAGCCTTCCGCTGGAGGAGTCCGCAAAATCCACTCGCCATAGCGGGCAACAAAGTAAGCCTCAATCTCTGCCCGACCCTGCCCCGCCATCAACATGTCCCGAACCTTGTTGCGAATCTGTACCGAAAAGCCTGCTTCAGAATCATTGACCGAGAGTCCTTGACAAGTTGGGCAACGCAGGTTGTCTGCGATCTCGTGAACCAGGTCTTCATCAACAGTTTGAGCGTGCAGCGATAGACAACCGGCCACCAGCAATGGGATCAACAGTGTTGAGAAGCGTTTCATGCTGCGTGAATCTCTCGGTGGGGCAGGTGCTGACGCAGGTATTCGCGAATCATCGCCCGATTCGTCAGGTGTTTGCTTCCGGCTCCGGATAGCCAACCCGCAAACTCATAGCCCCGGTGGTAGCGGGCAAGAAAGCTCAGGTCCCGGTAGCGGGTCATCATTTCCTTGAATAAATCACGGGGCACATTGGCTGTCAAGAGCTCGTAGTAGACGCCATTGTGCATCCACTCGAAGTTGGCCAGGGGCAACGCGTTCCAGTACTCTTGATGGAAGGCTTCCACCCGCGCATAGGTCACATCACCTCGTGGAGCGCCCGCCTTGAGGCAGAGTACAGATAAATCGGTGTAAGTTTCAGCCTTCATGCCGGGGGTTCTTCAACAGGAACGGGGTTACGAACCTGACGCACAATATCAGCCAGGTGCTGCTGCAACTCTTGTAGGCCGCTACCATTCAGGGAGGAGATCCTGAAGACAGTTTCTCCTTCTGCTTCCAGTGATTCACAAACCTCTTCAGGGTCCTTCAGATCGTGGACACTGTCCAGCTTGTTCAACGCAATCGCTCGAGGTTTTTCTAACAGGGTCGGTTCGAAAGACTCCAACTCGTACAGAAGGGTCGCATACTCTTCCAGAGGTGGCGCCTCGGAAAAACCGGAAACATCCAGCATGAACAGCAGAATCGCGGTGCGTTCGATGTGACGCAGGAAGCGGTCGCCCAGTCCCCGTCCCTCATGTGCACCCTCGATCAGACCCGGGATATCGGCAATTACGAAGGCCTCATACTCGTTGTGATTGACCACGCCAAGCTGAGGAACCAGCGTGGTGAAAGGGTAATCTGCCACTTTGGGTCGTGCCTGGGAGAGCTTGCTGATCAGCGTGGACTTACCAGCGTTGGGGAAGCCAACCAGCCCAACATCAGCTATCAACTTCAGCTCGAGACGAATCCAGAGTTCCTGCGAGAACTCACCTGGTTGGTGATGCTCAGGGGCCCGATTTGTTGATGTTTTGAAGCGGGCATTGCCCCGTCCTCCTCGTCCACCCTTGAGAAACAGATAGTCTCGCTCCTCGAGAATCTCCAGCAGGACATCTCCATTTTCCTCATCACAGACCACGGTTCCAAGCGGAACTCGAACCAAGCAGTCCTTGCCGTTACGCCCATGCTTGTTGCGTCCACCACCTGGCTGGCCGTTTTCTGCGTGTTGATGTTGTTGAAAGGAGAGGTCGAGCAGGGTGCTGCGGGCATGATCTCCGACAAAGCGAATGCTTCCACCCTCGCCACCATCCCCACCATCGGGCCCACCAAATTCGACAAATTTTTCACGACGAAAAGAGGTGCAGCCCGCTCCTCCCTTGCCAGAGCGGACATGGATCTTTACCGAATCAACAAATTTCATGGAAGAGGCCGCGCCTCAGACGCGGAAGAAGTTGAGGAACTCGTCTGGCAACTCCATCCGAACACGCTGGTTGAGGTGATGAACGAATGGATGCATCGCCGCCTTGAGGCAAGTGTGGTAGCTCTCCGGATCATCCTCACTTCTCAATTCACGGTAGGACTGGTTGGCTTGGCGCATCAAGATCTTGGCGTGAACAGGCACCATCTCCTGGTTACGTTCCAGCGCGTTCAACAGCTGGTCGTCAGGAAATCCACAAAGCAGATAGGTGAATGAATTCTCAAAGCGAAAGACGAAGAAGGGCGCATGCTCGGCAAAAGCGCTGCGGGTAGCGGTCATGAAGCGCAGAAAGTAGTCTCGCATCTTCTCGTCTTTCCAGAAACCAAGCGTGATCGAGTTGAGTTGCAAGTGAGTAGTTGCGTTGAAGGAACGAAAGAATTGATAGTTCTTGTAGCGCAGCACCTCGGGCTTCTCTTCGATTTTTGACATTTGCCCCTGTAGCGCTTTCAGTGTACCTCCAAGCTCAGAGTCGCTGAGCGGTCGCGGATCGATTTGTCCTTGTTCTGCTTCCTGAGCCTTGACCCAGTCGACGAGGAAACGATCCTTTGCTTGCAAGTAGTGCTGAAAGGAGGGCTTTTGGGTCAGCGCAACGATCTCTTGCTCTAGCTTGACCGCGTCCAGATCTGCTGGCAAAGCATGGAGCATTTGCTCAACTTCTTGCAGCATAGGCTCATCTGGGAAGGCCTTGGTCAATTCCTGCAGATTGCGTAGAGTACGCTTAATCTTCAGACGGGTGCGATGCAGGAAAACCTCTGGATTGCAGGACTGCTTCTCAAAATCCTGAAAGGTCTCACATGGAATCTCGCTTTGGTTGGCTCCCTTGAGTTTGAGCGCCTGGGTTAGGTTGTCAGGAACTTGACGCAAGCTGTAGAGTTGTTCGACCAGCATGCCCTGGAGCAATTCCAACACACGGTTCAGTCGACCGATTTGTAAAAAACTGTTGCGTAGAGTGGAGAATCCCGACAAGGTCTTCTGCGCCATTTGACGCATGTCGTTGTCCATGTCGAGGTAGAGCCCGGCGGTCACGTCTTGCTGACGGCCCGGATAAATCGTGATTTTGAGTTTGTCGTCGCTGATGCTCGCCATGTCGGATCTTGGGAGTGCAGTACAGGGAAGGCCAGAAACTGGGTGGCAATTGGTCGGTTGTTCGACCTGCAAGGGCAAGACCAGTCCTCGGCGCGTTAGACAATTCCTTTGCGATCTGTCGGCAGGTGGGTTACACCAAATAATTTTTTATTTGGAGTCTGCCATGAACCAAAAGATTACGCACGATATTGAGGTCGCTGTCCAGTCCTTCTATCTGGATAATGAATCTGACCCAGAAAAACCACTCTTTCTGTTCGCCTATCGAGTCCGAATTGAAAACCATGGATACGAGACCGTACAGCTGCTGAAGCGGCACTGGATTATCACTGATGGAGATGGTCAGGTTCGCCACGTGGAAGGTGAGGGTGTGGTCGGTGAGCAGCCTGTCCTCAAGCCCGGAGAATCCTTTGAATACACAAGTGGTTGCCCCTTGTCGACTCCCGTGGGTACAATGCGTGGTAGCTATCAGATGCAGACCGCCAACCGTGCTCTGCTCCAGGTCGAAATTCCTGAATTCACGCTGGCTGTTCCCAGCGCCATCAACTAACCCTCTTTGTTGAGACACACTATGAAGTCATTGCTGACCCTCGCTTCGATCTTTTTGGTAACCACGCTCTCGTACGCTGCTGACATTCGTGGGTACTACACCCCTGTAGGACCCGTACCTTCAGGACACACTGTCAAGAAAGTTCGCTTCGAAGAACTTCTCAACTTTGGCTGCAGCCACTGCAACAACTTACGCAAGGCTTCCCTGAAACTGCGGGAAGAATATGCCGACCAAGTTGACTTTATTGACATCCCAATCACCTTCCGTGGGCAGGATGATTCCCCTCTACGGCTTTACTATGTCGCTGAACGATTGGGTAAGGGCAAGACAGTCAAGGAGGAGCTCTTCCGCACTCGTTTCGAGTATGATGTCAATGTTTTTGATCCTGGGATCATCAACTATCTGGCTAAGAGCTTAGGGCTGGATCAGGAATATCAGGCAGAATCTCGTAAGCCCTGGGTAGAAGCCAAGCTCGCTGAAGCAGAGCGCAAAACGGAACAGTACGGGCTGACTGGAACCCCAACGGTCGTGATTGAAGGCAGTATGAAGATGGACATCGGGCGCTACGGTTCGATCGAAAAGTTCGTGGCTGAAGTGCCACAGACTTTCGCAGATTTACTCGCCAAACCGTAAACAATGTGTGTGTCTTCCGGTTGCTGAATAGTCAGCTCGGGAAGACATCAACCAGATAGGAATCAGTCGAGCAGGTCGTAGGCTTGAACTGTCAGGAACTCACGGAATTCTGGATCAGTTGCCAACACGTCCATGGTCTTGGCTGCCTTAGCAAAACGCTCCTTACTGAAGCTCTCCCCACGCTCCGCCCGAATTTTCTCCAACTCTTCCTCTGCAAACTGTCGGTACATCTCAACCGTGATCTTGCGACCATCTGACAATTTCCCTTCTGGATGGCGAATCCACTGCCAGATCTGAGAACGTGAAATTTCTGCGGTAGCTGCGTCTTCCATCAAATTGAAGATGGCCACTGCACCCATGCCGTTCAGCCAGGATTCAACGTACTGAATACCCACGCTGATGTTGTTGCGCAAGCCGCCCTCGGTGATCTCTCCAGGAACCTCAAAGTTGATGAAACCAGCCGGGTTGGGGACGACATCTTCACGAAGGTTGTCCTTCTGGTTCACACGATTGGGTCCAAATTTTTCTGTGAAAACTTCGGTGCAGATGGGTACCAGATCGGGATGCGCTACCCAGGAACCATCGTAGCCGTCATTTGCATCGCGCTCCTTGTCTGCTCTGACTTTGCCGAGAGCAAACTTGTTAACTTCCGGATCCCGTCGGCTTGGGATGAAGGCAGCCATCCCACCGATAGCATGCGCTCCTCGCTTGTGACAGGCACGGACTAGTGATTCCGTGTAGGCTCGCATGAAGGGAACCGTCATAGTGACATGAACGCGATCTGGCCAGAGGAAGTTTGGATCCGACCGGAATTTTTTGATACAACTGAACATATAATCCCAGCGCCCAGCGTTCATGCCTGCCATGTGGTCTTTCAATACATAGAGCATCTCTTCGATTTCGAAGGGAGCAAGGATGTGCTCGATCAGGATTGTGGCCTTAATGCTGCCGATTGGTTTGCCAACGTACTCTTGTGCCATCACGAAGACATCGTTCCAGAGCTTGGCTTCCTGATGATTCTCGAGCTTTGGCAGGTAGAGATAGATTCCTGAGTTGATCTTCTTGACCCGCTCATGATTGTGGAAGAAGTATAGACCAAAGTCGATCAGGGAACCTGATGCAATTTCACTATCGATCAGGATATGCTTCTCATTGAGATGCCAACCACGTGGGCGTACGATTAGGGTAGAGACTTCATCGTTCAGTTTGTATTCCTTGCCAGCTGGATTGGTGAACTCAAGAGTACGATCAATCGCTCGCTGTAGATTGATTTGTCCCTGAATTTGGTTAAACCAGTTGGGGCTGTTGGCATCTTCCAAGTCTGCCATGAAGACTCGAGCTCCAGAGTTCATTGCATTGATCATCATCTTGGCTTCGACAGGGCCGGTGATCTCGCAACGTCGATCTTGTAGGTCATCTGGCAGTGGCGCGACTCTCCAGTCTCCCTCACGAATTGATCGAGTCTCTTCTGAATAGCTGGGCTTTTGTCCATTGAAGAGCACCTGTTGTACTTCTTCACGACGCTTCAGCAATTCCTGGCGACGTCCGTTGAATTGTCGATGCAGCTGAACAATAAACTTTTTGGCTTCTTCAGAGAGGACTTCGGCAAAACCCTCATGCATAGGGCCTTCGATCTGAATTCCATCAGGCATGGTTCTCCAATGGGGTCAAGGTTCTTCGATTAGGCAAGTGGCCAAACCACCTTGCCACTTGTCAGTCAAAAATCTCACCATACTACCCATGAATGAAATAGATTCCAGCCAAAGTTTAGCCTGAAAGAGAAGAGTTGAATTTTAGGCATCATTCTTTCAGAAGCCTTAACTTTAGGAAGATTGACCATCCCTTGGCTCAATCTCCGCATTGCCAGAAAATTCCGGATTGAAAGCGTCTGCTGGGCAGAATAGTCTCAGTTCGGAGAAATAGAGAAAATACTGCGAGATGAGGATTGCATGAGACGCACGATCTTGGTGTCGTTGCTCGTGGTCCTGTCTGCGCCGGTATTTGCTCAGGATGAGCTTCATCTTCGGAGAACTAATTCCCTCATTCAGCAAGTGATTCGTGGAGAACGAGGAGAGTATCCCCTTTCGGAGTACCGCCCACAGGAAGTGCAGCGCAGTGGAGAAATGGTCAACCAGTTGACCCAGGATCCTTTCGAGTACCGACGTAAATTTAGTAAGAAGTTCCGGCACAGACAACGCTATATCGGTTTCAGTGGGCCGATTGTTGGAGAAGAACGCAGTGCTCCCTACTATGGAGCTAGTCTGCAAAAACAAGTAAATCCAGCTCCCATAGCACGGATCAATCGCGATACTGCTCGTCGAATCCGCGAATCCAATCTAATGGTTCAACAACTCATTCGGGAACGGCAATGAGCCCAGGGCGGCAGTTCACTAAATTGTTGCTGTTGGTAGGTTTGGTGGCCTGCAGTGGATCACCTCCACCGGGTCCACCCTATCGTCAGGAAGTTTCGGCTCCAGCGTGCCTACAAGAGGAGACGTATGGTGAAATAATGCGTTGTGATGATAACGTCAAAGCCAAGATACAGAAAGAAGCTAACCAGTCTATTGGGAAAGTCGAGCAGTTAAACGTGCGCCGACTTCACCAGAGCCGAACCAGTCAGTGGGGCTCGCCAAGCGCCCAAGATGTTCGTGATCAAATGAAGATCGGTCACGCCTTTGAAATCGAAACGGAGCGTGCCGCGCAGGCCTTCACGGAGAATTGTGGTAGCTATCGTGTAGATCGGGGCTTACTCGTCTGTATTCCAGCACCACCCAACTGAAATGCCCACTCCCACCGATGGTCTGCAACTGGCCTTGGCGGATCTCCTTCCTGGAGCCTTCCCCCTTGGTCCCCTACAAGCTCGAAAAACCCTCCCTTCTAGTTCTAGAATTGGCTCCCATCGAAGCCGCTTTCAGGGACGGGGGATGGAATTTGACGAGGTTCGACTCTATCAGGCAGGAGACGATGTCCGCCTGATCGACTGGCTGGTCACAGCACGCACTGGTCGACCACACACTAAACTTTTTCGCGAAGAACGCGAGCAACCCAACTTTCTTTTGTTGGACTGCTCCCCCTCCATGTTTTTTGCCACCCAAGGACAACTCAAGATTCGTCTGGCTGCTTGTTTAGCGGCACAGCTTGCTTGGCGGGCTCTGAAAAATCAGGATCGGGTTGCATTTTGGTTTGCCGGAGCACGAACTCATCATGAGGCGGCGCCTAAGGAATATCGTCCAGCGCTGCTGCAGATGCTCGGCAAATTGGTGGAAGCCTACCAACAGGAACTGCTGGGATTGCAGGAAGAGGGGTTTATTTCCGTTGATCCGTCACCACGACGAAAGCTGCTGGAACGCTTCAATCGTGTTCAGCGGCCAGGTACCGTAGTCTGGTTCTTCAGTGATTTTCAGCAATTTGGAGAGGAGGAGTGGAAACTCTGTCGACGACTNNTTCGNCATTGTGAGTTACGACCANTTTGTCTTTTGGACCCCTTAGAGCAACANATGCCTTGGCGGGGNNANGTTCTTTTTCAGCAGGGCGGGACGCGCTTAACCNTGGATTGGNGCGANTCAAGAGAAAAGGAGTTTCAAAGNCAGTTCAAAGCGTGGCAGCAGGACCTTCAAGAGAANTTTCGCCAGTTTAACCGNCCCCTCTACTGGATACAGACAACTGACAANATAGCTAACTTTCAGACGTCGATATCGTCCACTGCATCGTTGTAGCTCATCCTTCCCAGCAGCAGTCCGGCTCCGACCAAAGCGGTGGAGAGGATGCTTCCGTTGGTCACCACATAAGAAATCAAGATAAACCCTCCGAGTACGGAGTAGCGCACGAAGCGATTACTTTTTAATTGAAAGATGAATTCTTCCATCTGGATCTCTATGAGCTAAGGATTGGGTTAGATTTTACGGAAGATGACCGAAGCATTCGTCCCACCGAAGCCAAAGGCGTTCGACATGACATGCGCTATCTGACGTTCGCGAGCCACGTTTGGGGTGATGTCTAGATCACATTCCGGGTCCAGATTTTCGACATTGATCGTAGGGGGTACAAGCCCTTGTTCCATGGCTTTGATAGAGAAAACTGCCTCGATTGCCGCTGCAGCTCCCAGGAGATGCCCAGTCATCGACTTAGTGGAACTGATGGAAATCTGCTTTGCGGTGTCTTCTCCAAGCGCCAGCTTGAGTGCTCGCAGTTCGTTAAGGTCGCCTGCCGGGGTCGAGGTGCCATGGGCGTTGACGTAGTCTAGATCCTCCGAGTTCAACTTGGCATCCTTGAGGGCTAGTTTCATCGCTCGAGCTGGACCTTCCATGGAAGGAGCAGTGATATGATGGGCATCCGAACTGACCCCATATCCGATGATCTCACAGTAGATCTGGGCTCCTCTGGCTTTCGCAAATTCATAATCTTCGAGAATCAGCATTGCTCCTCCCTCCGAAAGAACAAAGCCATCTCGATCTTGATCGTAAGGACGACTCGCCAGTTCTGGGTCGTCGTTGCGTGTACTGAGTGCTCGCATCGCCGCAAAGCCTCCGACCCCTAGTGGCGTCACAGCTGATTCACTGCCTCCTGCCAACATGATTTTGGCATCTCCGCGTTCAATAATGCGCGCTGCAGTGCCAATCGCATGATTGGAGGAAGTACAGGCAGAAACCGAACAAGCGTTGTAGTTGCGAGCCTTGAAAACCATGGAGACCTGACCTGGGGCCAGGTTAACAAGAGTCATTGGGATGAAGAAGGGAGAAATCCGTTTTGGTCCTCCCTCTTCCACCAGCAGCGTGTGTCTCTCGATATTACCCAATCCCCCGATTCCCACTCCCATTGAGACTCCAGTTTCCTCTTCCAACTCTTCGGTGATCTCCAAATTAGCATCTTGGAGAGCCTCTGTTGCAGCACCAACTGCATAGCGAATGAAGAGTTCCATCTTACGAACTTCCTTGGGAGATACAATGTCAGGAACTTGGTAGTTGCGCACCTCCCCAGCAATTTGAGTTCGGAACTCCGAAGCATCAAAATGTGTGATTGGACCAATGCCTGACTTTCCAGAGGAACAGGCACTCCAAGCTTCTGCCACGCTATTTCCAAGGGGACTGACGCAACCAAGACCGGTCACGACGATTCGACGACGATCGCTCATGAGAGTGTGATGGGAGAAGGGGAGAGGGGATCAGCCAGTAGCGGATCGGATGAAGTCAACAGCTGACTGGACGGTAGTGATTTTTTCGGAGGCATCATCTGGGATATCGATGCCAAATTCTTCTTCCAGTGCCATGACTAGTTCAACGGTGTCTAGTGAGTCTGCGTCTAGGTCATCAATAAAGTGGGATTCTAAATTGATCTCAGACTCATCTTTGCCAAGTTGCTCGCTAATGATCTTCGTGACCTTTGATACGATTTCATCCATGTTGTGATCCTTTTCCAGTGTAAAACCAAAGATTAGGCGACCAGAGGCATTTCCTGCTTGGGAGGTCCTGCTGGCCACGGAGAATTCCCGCAACCAGTGCGAGTTTGTTTCCTCAAATTCGGCTTAAATGTCAATTTTTTTGCGGGCGTCCTAGTAGAGTCCACCATTTACATGCAGTGTGGTGCCTGTGATGTAGGCCGCATGATCGGATACCAAGAAACGTACCGCCCAAGCGACTTCCTGAGCACTTCCCATCCGTCCAAGAGGCACCTGACTGAGGATGGCTTCCTTTTGTTTTTCGTTCAACTCCTCCGTCATGTCTGTCTCAATGAATCCTGGAGAGATGGTATTGACCGTGATGTTGCGTCCTCCAAGCTCCTTGGCCAATGACTTTGTAAAACCGATCAATCCGGCCTTGGTTGTGCTGTAGTTTACCTGACCAGGATTACCTGTGGATCCAACCACCGAGCCAATATTGACGATGCGACCAAAGCGCTGTTTGACCATATGACGGATTAGACTGCGGGTGATGTGGTAGACACCATTCAAATTGACTCCCATTACCTGCTCCCACTCTTCTGGCTTCATCCGCATGAAGAGGTTATCCTTGGTGATACCAGCATTGTTCACCAGAATATCAATTCCGCCTGTAAGTTTTAGAGCCTCTTCAGCTAGATTATCAGCGGTCTCTCGATCCGCAACATCTCCTAGAAGGCTCCACCCCTCTTCCCCATTGGCTTCCTTGATTTCTGTGAGAACAGCAGAGCCACGTTCTGGATTTCGGTTGATGATAACAACACTTGCTCCAGCCCGTGCCAACTCCAGCGCGATTTCACGTCCAATTCCGCGTCCAGCACCGGTCACCAGNGCACTTTTGCCNGTCAAATCCGTCATTACCTTACCTTGAAATANAGNATCAAAGTGATCACAAAAAGCCAGATGGAGCGCAANTGAAAATGCCAGACCACTCGACTATTGACTTCTTGAGGAGTNAGCAGCTTGTTGTCTTCTGGAACAGAGCGCACTCCAAATTTTTCCAACATCANCAACCAGACTGACTTNACTTTGGGAGCTTCCGGATGATAGGTCCAAAGTTNTTGCAGGTGNTGATGATAGGGAGATTTCAGAAAGAAGCGATAAGTTTCCGCAAAATCCCGACCCCGCAAACGCAACATTGCTCGAAAAAACCCGCGCTGAATGATTGTTGAGAGAGCAGAGAAAACAAACAGTCCTCCTACAATTGGCAGGAACAACTCAGCTTTCACAAAGATGAACATTGCTGAAACAACACTGCCCAGCGCCAGGGCTCCGAGGTCACCCATGTATATCTGGGCCGGAGGTGCGTTATACTTCAGAAAGGCAAAACCCGCGCTGATAATGGCAGCAGCAAGCACAGCCAATTCTTTAATATCGTGAGAAAGATGAGGAATTTTCAGCTTTGTGGCAAAGTCTAGATCTCCTCCGATATAGGCCACGGCTCCTACAAAGAGTGTACAGGTCATCAAGGGTACAGTAGCCAGTGTGTCCATCCCATCGGTCAAGTTGACCGCATTCGCACCACCAACGATGACAAGCAGCATGAAGGGAATGAACAGATACTTTGGCAGATAAGGATACCATTCGTCGATAGGCACAAAAGGCACAACGAGATGTCCATCAATATCGACGTATAAGTACAATCCTAAAACAACTAGCAGAGCCACTGCAAATTCAGCAGCCAACCTGCCCTTGCCACTAATGCCATCAGCTTTGTCACTATAGCTCTTGCGGACTTCTTCCCCTTTCTCTATGCGCCGTTTGTGAAAGACCTTTGCCAGATCATCCAGCGCACCAATCAGCCCGAAGGAAAGCATGATCAGGAGCAGTGCGATGATGTATTGATTCAGAGTCGTCCAGAGTAGCGAAGAAATCAGGATGCCTACGATCAACACCCCACCTCCCATAATCGGGGTTGCTCCGGTGTACGGCCCTGTCTGTCTGCTAGCAGCTGTGAAATCGGAGGTGATTCCATAACGCCGAAAAAGCTGTATCGTCATCGGCATCAGCCAAGTGATGATCAGGTAAGCTGTCAAGAATGTCATCCCCCCGCGGAAGAAGACGGACTTGAAAATCTGATAAGGCAACAAGGAATAGAGCAGGCTAGCGAGCAAAAGAGGATCCTAGGGAGGATTAGGGTATGACTCAGATGGTCATCAGTTCTTTTTCCTTGGCAGTCATCAATTCGCTCACTAGGTTGATGTGCTCGTCCGTGAGCTTTTGGATATCTGCCTGAGCGCCCTTCTCTTCATCCTGAGAGATGAGCTTGTCTTTTTCCATCTTTTTCAAGGTGTCGTTACCTTCCCGACGTACATTGCGCAAGGCTACTTTGACTTCTTCACCAATTTTCTTGGTCTGTTTGACTCGTTCCTTGCGGCGCTCTTCCGTGAAGGGAGGCAACAGTGCTCTGATTACATTGCCATCATTGGATAAGCTGAAACCAAGGTTTGCTGCTTGAAGCGTTCGCTCGATCTGCTTGATCATGTTTTTTTCCCAAGGATTGATCATCAGCAGTTGAGGTTCTGGTGCAGAAACCGAGGCAACTTGTGTAATCGGAGTTGGAGATCCATAATATTCAACTTTCTCGTTCTCGAGCATAGCTGGCGTAACTCGGCCTGCATGAATGTTGTTGAACTCCTGTCGCAGATTGTTCAGTGTACTATCCATTTTTCGGCGAACTGTCTCTTGAACTTCTTCGATCGTCTCAGCTTGCATGATGTGTTTCTCAGCTAATCAGGGTGCCAACAGGTTCCCCACAAACTGCTCTCAGGATGGAGCCGGGGGCATTTATATCGAGAACCATGATTGGCAAATCATTGTCTTTACAGAAGGCAATCGCTGTGGAGTCCATGACCTTTAGGTTCCGTTTGAGGACCTCAGCATAATCGAGTTGTTCGTAACGGACGGCATCGGCATGAAGCATTGGATCTTTGTCATAGACACCATCAGTTTTGGTTGCCTTGATCACAATCTCGGCATTGATTTCAGATGCCCGTAGTACCGCAGCTGTGTCCGTTGTGAAGAATGGGTTCCCGGTTCCTGCTGCAAAGATGACCACTCTTGACTTCTCCAAGTGCCGGTCAGCACGACGCTTGATGTAGGGTTCAGCTACAGCGCGGATATCTATGGCAGACATTACCCGAGTGTTGACCCCACGTTGCTCCAAAAATTCTTGCAGGCAGATGCTGTTGATCACAGTGGCCATCATACCCATGTGATCACCGGCGACTCGGCCAATGTGCCCCTCAGCAGAGCGGGCACCTCGAAAGATATTTCCACCCCCTACCACGACTCCTACCGCAACTCCCAGATCGTGAACCTTGGAGATGTTTTCAGCGATGGTTTGAACCACCTCATAGTCGAAACCAAAGCCCTTGGTTCCTCCAAGAGTTTCCCCACTGAGTTTGAGAAGAATTCGCTGATAGGAAGATTGCAAACGTCCTCAGAAGTTGAATTTGGCAAAGCTGTCGAATCGAAGTTCTACTCCCAGTTCCTTGGCTTTGTCATCTACCAACTGCTGAACAGTACGCTGGGGATCTTTGACGAAAGGTTGGGAACTGACACAGATCTCTTTCAAAAACTTCTGAATCCGACCGCTGACCATTTTTTCAATAATGTTGTCTGGCTTACCAGATTCACGAGCTTGTGCAACGAAAACTTCCTTTTCCTTTTCCAGCACAGATTGGTCTACTTGCTCAGGGAGAATGGCTTCTGCAGGGGTTGCGGCAATGTGCATTGCGATGTCTCTGGCCAGAGAGGTCAACTGGTCTTTATCTGCAGCATCATTAGCTGCGATCGGGACAAGTACTCCAATTTTGCCAGTCATGTGAATGTACGAGCCAATCACGCCTTCGTCTAGTTCGAAGCGCTTCGCTTCCGCAAACTGGATGTTTTCCCCGAGCTCAGCGACACTTTGGGTCAGCAAGTCCTGAATGGTTCCGGATCCATCAACCAAAGTTTGACTTGGAACCTCTACATCTCCCTGAGTGGCTACCTGACTACAGATGGTTTGAAGTAGATTTTGAAAACGCTCGTTCTTGGCAACAAAGTCTGTTTCACAGGACAGCTTGACGAGACTCGCAGTTCTTAGATCATCACTGACGTAAGCTGCGATGGCACCGTCATTGGTTTCTCTCGAGGATTTCTTGATCGCCTTGGCTTGCCCACGCTTACGCAAAAAATCTTTTGCAGCTTCTATATCTCCGTTGGTTTCAACGAGAGCTTTTTTGCAATCCATCATTGGCACGCCAGTCAGTTCGCGCAGTTCTTTGACGGCGGCAGCAGTTATCTCAGCCATGATTCTTTGTCTCCTTCGCTGATTCGTTTATTCAGGGGTGTCGGTCACTTCGTTGTCTGCAGAGTCACTTTCTATCTTGGGCTCACTCTCTGCTGCAGCCGGAGCAGCCTGGCTAATCTCAGAAGGGGTTCCACTGTCAGCGGTAGAAATGCTCGCTCGGCTTGCCCGTCCTTCTAATATTCCAGTTGCAATCACGCTGGCGAAGAGTCGTACGGCTTTAGGCGAGTCATCATTGCCCGGAATCGGGACAGTGACATCTTTTGGATCACTGTTGGTATCGGCAATTGCGATGATTGGAATTCCGAGTTTGTTGGCTTCCCGAATTGCCAGATGCTCTCTACGACAATCCACAACGAAGATTAGATCAGGAAGTCCACGCATAGTCTTCACACCACCTAGGGACTGGTCCAATTTCTCACGCTTACGTTGGATACGGAGTGCTTCTTTTTTGATAATGCCTTCGTAAGTGTCGTCTTCTCCCGCCAATTCTTCAAATTCCTTTAATCGGCTAATCGACTGTTTGACGGTAGAGAAGTTGGTCAGCATTCCACCGAGCCAGCGGAAGTTGATATAATTTGCTCCGCAGCGGTCGGCTTCTTCTTGAATGATGTTTTGAATTTGGGGTTTGGTACCAACGAAGAGGAAGTTGCGACCCTCTGATGCCGTGGTTTTGGCATACTCGTAGGCCACTTTGAGTTGCTTGAGGCTTTGGCGCAGATCGATGATATGAATGCCACTTTTGACTCCATAGATGTAGGGAGCCATGTTGGGGTTCCAGCGCTTGGTCTGGTGTCCGAAGTGAACGCCGGCTTCTAGAAATTGTCGCATTGAGATAACAGCCATGATGTCTCCGTGATTGATGATGGCTTGTTGTGCCGATACCTGCCCGAATTAGGTCAGGGAAAGAGGATCAAGATTCACCCGAAGAAAGGATAGGATGAAAAATAAAACTCTATTTTTTAAGGGAAAATAACCGTTTTTGCAAGTACCTTTTCAGGCATTGATTAAGAACTTTTGCTCTGTTTGTTTGGGTTCTGATAGGATTCGTCCTGACTGGGGTAATCTAAACTACGGACGTCATCAACCCACTCATTCACTGCTGCCAAGGCAATCTGTCGAAGTTGGGCGTACTGGCGAACAAAGGAGGGCATCCTACCGTTGGTCATTCCGAGCAAATCGTGCAGCACCAGCACTTGAGCATCGACTCCTGGACCTGAACCAATTCCAATGGTCAACATGTCCACGGATCGAGTAATTTGCTCAGCAACCTCATCCACTACGCACTCCAAAACAATTGCAAAGCAACCAGCGTCTTGCAGACGTTGCGCTTCCTCCAGAAGTCGCTGCTGATCGGGGAAGGTTTTACCATCAATCTTATAGCCACTTAAGTGGACCGACTGGGGCTGAAAGCCGATGTGTCCACAGACAGGAACTCCCATCGGAGTCAGGTGCCGGGTAGTAGTCAGAATCTCAGAGGTAACTCCTTCTATCTTGAGAGCACCGGCTCCACTGTCCTTAAAGACCCGAATGGACTGCTCCACATTGAGTGCTACATCCGCTTGCAGACTACCAAAGGGCATATCTGCAATCACCAGTTTGGTTGGTGCACAACGGGTCACGATCCTAGCATGGTAGATGATCTCTTCCAGGGTCACGGGTAACGTTGAATCGTGCCCCTGTACCATCAATCCCAGTGTGTCTCCTACGAGGATCATGTCGACTGGCGATTCTTCCAGCATTTTGGCGTGAAAAGCATCGTAGCCAGTGAGGCAGGTGAGCTTCTCCTGTCCCCTACGACGTAGCAGTTTTGGAATCAAGATTTGTTTCATTGTTCTCCTGAATTTGCTTCTTCCGGATGGTCTCGAAATTCTCCGAATAGATTTCCACCTTCCGGATCAACCTGCATGACCTCAATTCCAAGTTGTGTACCCTTGGGACAAGAACCCGGTAGCTGACAGACTAGGCCTAGATCTTCCAACTCGATTTCAATCCGCTGATTCAACTCCCGGCGAACACGTGCCGCAAACACTTGCCCCAGATGCTGTCCTACGTAGCGTAATTTCCAGTAACGCTCAATTTCTCGTTCGGTTCGAGCATAGGATCGTTGGCGCAACTCAATTTCAGATGCCCAACCCATCAGCTGCTGCTCGCTAAAGAGTGCCTGCTGATGCTGTAGGGCGTGTCGAAGTTGCCATTGACAGAGGAGATCTACAAAGCGTCGAATTGGGGAGGTGACCTGCATATATACCGAACAACCCAGCCCCGAGTGAGCACCTGGATTGACTGCTAGACGGGCCCCTTCGATGTTAACATGATCCATCGTCAGTTTTTCACTTTCTACAGGCTCTTGCGTGATCTCGTAAGGGGCCTGAGTACGAAAGATACCGGGTAGGCGAGCTCGTTCAAGCTGCTCTCCAGCGAGTTGATTGACAAGAATAGCCAATTCCTGCACGAGACTGTTCGCTGGACTTTCCCTATCTCGTTCGAGCACACAAATATTTTCTTGGTCTGTAATGTCTAACTCAAACTCCTTGCGCTCTATGTCCAAGGCTCCATTTGCGAGCCGCAGCTTGCGTTGAGCATCACAACAGTTGAACAGCATTCCCCAGAAAGAATCCTGCTGCACGACAAACGAGTCAACTTCCTCGTAAGTTAGATTCTGTTGTACAACGATTTGCTCAAGCTCGATGCCATGAAGCAGGCAAGTGCCATCCAGAAACAATTGCAAATGGAAGCTCATCACCGTTTTGGGAGTGCCAGCTCGAAGAGAAAAATAATCATTGGCCAGGACCTCCGGGAACATCGGGTAAGTATCCTCAACGGTGTAGACCGAGGAGATTCGTTGTTCTGCCAGTGAAAACAGGGGGTCTTCCGGATCAATATGCTGGGTGAGATCAGCTATGTGAACACTGAGTTCGATGCTACGTTCTGTCCAGCTTTTTACTGAGATCGCATCATCATAGTCCTTAGTTTTGGCAGCATCGACAGTGAAGACAGGGCGTTCTTTTGGTAGGCTTGAAAAATTGACCTGGGCTCTTTGTTGCAGCATGTTAGCTGCCTGGAGTGCTTCTTCTGGAAAATCCAAAGCGACCTGAGCCTTGCGTAGTTGCAGTTCACCCCAACGAACTGGTTGTCCCGCTTTCTGGAGCAAGCGACGAAGTTGTTGCTCATCGGCTTGCTCGTGGCTGGCACCCAGACCGATCCATGGAGCCAACTCCTTCCAATATCCTGAATCCCTTCCGAAAAATATTAGGGATCTCAACTGTTCCAGCCAATCTTGTTGAGACTGAGTTTGTGCTTCAGGACTTGGCCATTTACCCAATTCCAACTCTTCAATCCACTTACGAACATTTGCTTCTCGTTGCTGGCGGGCCAGCTCACGCTCTCGTCTTTGATGAAGTTGTTGCTGCTCTTCCTCAGTCAGGGGGGTGTAGGTGTTATGGCGGTTGCGGCGAAACCAGTCTTCCGTATTCTGCAATGCCAGCAACAGAGCCACCTGGTTAGCCAGCGCTTCTGGTTCTTCCAGAAAATCTTGAGCGATCTCGTTTAGCGTCAACTCAGCGCCTGGTTCGACCAAGGCATGAATAGTAGGCAGATCAATTTGTGCAGCTAGACCTTCTGCTTCCTCCAAGATACGGGTGAGTTGCTGAAGGGCTCCACCCTCGGCTATCTGCTGACTGGGTTGGGACCAAAGAATTCGGTTTATTGGCAGAAATTGTTCGCGACCCAAAACAGGCTGCACTACCAGTTTGTTCTTCTGAAGTGCTCGGACCCAACCAAATTCTAGTCGGCTATCTCGGCGATAGGCGCAATATTGATGAATGAGACGATCAGGTTCCATGAGGAGGATTTTTCGGATCAGGCGATATTAGGCCCATTGTCGGGCGAATGGGGAGCATTTTGCTCAAGAAGGTGCATTGCATGGGTGTACTCGGATGCAGGAACCATAACTTTGACAGTTTGACTTCCCAGGGGATGCACTAGAATGCTGGCATTATGTCTGTTAAATAAGTTCACTGGGATGCCATGCTCCTCCAAGAGAGCTTTCACTAGGTCTGCTTGGGGTAAAAAATTAGTTTCCAGAACCAATTGAAGGCCAGGGGCCGCACTTGTAGGTTCCTTCACTTGTTGTTTACGCTGTCGGTATGAATTAAGATCAACTACCTTGGAGTGAAGATGGTTGGGTGAATTAAAGAAATTGTGCTCCCAGGGTTTCCAAAGAGTTAATGTACCGGCAAGCGCTCCAACGACAACCAGTAAACTGAGGAAATCACGAAAAGGCATAATGATCAGAAGCAGCAGAAAAGCTCCCCCAATGCTGGCCCAGAGCTTGGCGGGGCTGTCAGGCCAATAGCGACTTGCCCTCAATAACTGAAGTTTTTTGGCAGTTGCACCGAAAAGCTTGCCTCCAAATTGGGAGAAGTTAGTTAAATGCATAATTTGCGTTGATGGAATTAGAAAGTTCATACAATGCCCTGCTACTCTGCCAAGCACGAGAGCTTTTCTGAGGAGACCACCACATGATTACCTGCTTTAAAATTGGTTTTGAAAGACGAGAAAGGCTTTGCGAGCAGGCACATCAATCATCGAATTTTCACTAATTTTTAGAATTTCTGGGAAGATTCATTGTTACTCTCCAATTATTTCTGCCAAAATCTGTGTCTTCTGTTCAACCCGACTTTGGAGCCTTCATGAAATTCTATCCCCTGTTGATGCTGCCCTTCGTCTTGATTCCAAGTGTTGTAATCTCTGAATCAGCCACAAGTGAAGCACAGTTGGTGCTGCTGGGAGAAGAGTACAATACAATGCGACAGATGCGCTATCGCCTCAGGGAACTGCTGGAACAACAGGAATTTACAGACAAACTAAATCAAGCAGATGATATTTTTGCAGATTTTCAACAACTTGAACAGTGGCTCGCTCAGTTGGACGAAAATCCAGAATCCTTGTCAGAAGTGATGGAAATGCTGGAAGAGTTTGAACAACGTCTAGCCGAACTCTTAGAGCAGCAGCAGGCTATGGCAGAATTCCTTCCCACTTCTCCGGAGCAGTCCAATCAGCCAACTGAGGAAATGGAACTCTCTTCGTTGATGGAACAAGTGCGCCAACTCCTTCAAGA
>PBZZ01000045.1 GCA_002730365.1 Deltaproteobacteria bacterium | reverse complement strand
TCTGAAGTGCTGAACTTAGCGATGGTGTTTGCAGTACCTTCCTCCCCACTCGTCACCGTCGGGGCGGGATCCTTGCTCGCAGAATCCAGAATTTGCTCAGCACAGCCGCTGAGAGTAAAGGCAGTGAGCAGCACACCACAGAGGAGACGCGGGCTCAGCTTCATGAGTCCTCCCGAGAAAGTTGGAAAAAATCTTGGCCATCTTCATCAAAGGCAGAAGACAGAAAATTGGAAAAGCAGAAAAGAGTCCGACACAATTCATCATATTGTCAAATCTTAATTTTCTGACAGGCTCCGAATATTGCCAGAAAATCTCAGACAATCTGAGTCCTTCAACCACTTTCAGATCATATCGGTGGGTGTCACTTTCCTCCGCAGAAAATTCAGTCCCCTAAAGATCTCTGAGAATTATTAGGATCAGACGTAATCACAGATGTTTTCTGGCCTTGACAGCTAGCACTAGCTTGCATAGAGTGCTAACAAACTAACTTTTATCGCACGCAATAGAGAGTTCGTTTCTGACGTTGCGATCTTTTCTTCAACCTGTTGGAAACAAAAGAAAGATGCCAATTTACGAATATGTGTGTAAAAGCTGCGGGTATGAATTTGAAGAAATGCAACGTTTCAGCGATGCGCCACTGGAACAGTGCCCATCCTGTCAAGAAGAATCGTCTGTGCAGCGCAAGGTCTCCAAGAGCGCATTTCATTTGAAGGGCGGTGGCTGGTACAAGGATGGTTATGGGAATTCTAAACCAAATAGTTCTGACGAAGGTAACAAAGATTCCAAGAACAACGAAAGTGGAACTGAATCTAAAAAAAGTGAGAGTGGGGGTGAAACGAAAAAGACCGAAAGTGGAACTGAATCCAAAAAAAGCGACAGCAGCACGGAATCGAGCTCAAAAGAGAGCAAATCAGCGGAGTCCATTAAATCCAGTGACTCCAGCTCTTCTTCCTCCTCTTCCAGTTCTGGTAATAAGGAAAGCGCTGCCTGAGCCGACTTGATTCTTCCAGTCCCTCCGCTCATGTTGGGGCTCATGTCTCAACCTGAGTGGACCCCTCTTTAATGCCCAGTTTTCTCCGCCAAATCCTAATCCTGCTCTGGAAAGATCTGTTGATCGATTTGCGCCGCAAGGAGAATTTTCTCTCCATGCTGCTGTTCTCGACTCTGACGCTGTTGATCTTCCAGTTTGCGATGGGAGACGATCAACGAACCTTTCGCCTGGCTCTGCCTGGAATCATCTGGGTGGTCTTCATGCTGACGGGAGTGCTTAGCCTAAACAAATCCTACCAGCAGGACTCTGAGAATGGTTGTATTGGTGGGTTGCTGCTGGCTCCACTGGATCGTACTGTTCTGTTCCTGGGTAAGTTTCTTGCCAATCTCTGCTTTCTCTTGGTTGCCCAGCTGCTCTTTTTGGCGCTGTGCTTTCTTTTATTCCCCCTGAGAGTTCATCATTGGCCGAGTGTGCCTGGAATTCTGTTGGCTGGCACCATTGGCTTCAGTGCGCTTGGAACCCTGCTGACAGCCATGACTGCATCACTCAAGGGACGTGAGGTGTTGCTGCCAATCCTGCTGTTCCCGTTGATGGTGCCTGGACTACTTAGCCTGGTGAACCTGACAGCCTACCTGTTCTTCGATACACGTCCGGAACAGGTGGATGCCTGGTGGAATCTACTGCTGGGTTTCGACGTCTTGCTGTTGGTGGTTTCGATACTCGGATTCGAGTTCGTGATGGAGGAATGAGAGAAAGGGAAAACCTGAACGATTCGTGTGAACGTCCAGGCTTTTTTGGAGGGTTTGGCTTAGTTGCCGAGATCGCTCAACTGGCCTGCTAATCCAGCTGCATCACTACCAATCAACGGTGCTAACTGCTCTAGCCGCTCGCGGACCAGACCGGTTGACTGCTGTCGGCGAACCTTAATTTCTGGATTCACTAATTTGGTTGCTGAGACGAGGTTTTCTCCGCTCACATCTGCAGGACGCAGCACTCCCTGCACGGTGGTCACATAGCGGACTTGGTTTCGCTGACGGTAATCTACCTTTTGTCCAGAAACGAGCATGTTTCCATCCGGGTAAACACGAACGACTCGCGCGCTGATCGTGTTCAGTCCCCGTAGAATCTCATTCTGCTCCTCTTCAATTGCATTCCGCAGAGTAAGTGCTTCCAAAGCCAGACTCGCTGCTTGAACCTCGTTCTGGGGCGCAGCTGCTTGTCCACCATCTCCTCCTCCCTCTTTGGGTGGGGGAACGTTGCTGATTAAATCCACTTCCTGAATAGTGAGCAGATCTCCGCGATAACGAGCGCGGTGATCACGGAAAAGGTTACCGAAGGAAGCCTCACTACGCCAAAGTGATCCTTCCAGGGCGTTACGACTCGTGTTGAGAGCTGGCTGACGCTGACGACGTGCTGGATTGTCCGCCAGCTGTTTTCTGATCGGTTGTGGTGGCGGTGGAGGTGCCAACGCTGAGCAGCCAGCAATGACTATCAGCAGTCCCCACAAAATCAGAATTCTAACCACTTTGTTCTTGTTCATCATCACTGTACCTGAACCGTGTTCTCATCCTGCACGGTGGCGTAGACCACCAACTTGCTATCTGCATTACGAACCGGAATTTTTTCGCCCATGCGCCCCTTGGACATTGAAATGCCTGGAGCCGTCAGGCGGAGTAGGGGAGTTTCATAAACGATCATCAGTCGATCTCCAGTGTTGACCAGCGGTGGGGTGGCAACCGTCCTCTCCTGAATCACTTCCTTCGGGTTGATTGTGCGGGTTGCGATTTTACCGACCAGATCCTGGGGTTCGGTTACGTAATCGGCCGTTGTCCGATCCACGTTGCGGCGCACTCGCACTAGATCAGTCTCTTCAATGATCTTATCTCGCTGGATCGTATCTTTGGCGACAAAGATCTCTTTGTAGACCTTCAGATACGCCCGTACGGTCACCTTGCGTGCCAATTCCCCATCCACCCGGAAGTTGATCTGGTAGTTCCGATATCCTCCTTCTTTCTTGTAAACTCCGATCTCGCTGATGTCGTAGCTCAGTTCTCCACGAGGTAAAAACACATCGTTGACCTGAGCCAGTAGCTTGGGTTGAACGTCCTCGTCTGGATAGCTGTTGTTGATAAAGGCCAGTACTGCTTCTTCAATATCTTTTCCGGGAACTTTGAGCGCGGCTCGGTAGACCTTGACGGTGTCGTTGTTGGGGAAGACCAACTTGTCGATATCTACCTTGTGGAAGCGTAGACGGGAGAGCAGTAGGGAGCGAGTGACTGTCAGATTTCTGCCAGGCAAAGGAGAGCGACCCACCTTTAGGCCAGCGATGCGATCAACCAAGTTGGGATCGTTGCCCTGTAGCTCCGCAATTTCACCGAGGGTATACCCTTCGTCAGACACCGCGGCTGTCTCAGCAAGTAAAACCTGAATCTTGTCAAAGTTTTCTTCACTCAGCGCCTCAACCGCACTGACTGGCAGTACAAATCCGATCAACAGACCAATCAGCAGCCACAGTTGTTTCATCAGGTTACCGAATGCTCAACGGATCAGGCCATTTGCTGTCTTCAGCATCTCATCGGAAGACTGAATTGCCTTAGAATTGACTTCATAGGCTCGCTGGGCAGTGATCATGTTAACCATCTCTTCCACCAACGAGACGTTGGAACCTTCCAAGAAGCCCTGGTTGAGGCCACCCATACCATTCGCGGCTGGGCTATCCAAAACAGCGTTGCCAGAAGCTGGTGTAGAAACATAAAGGTTCTTGCCAATCGGTGTCAGACCGGCTGGATTCTGGAAACGAGCAAGCTGGAGACTGCCGATGGCTTCTGGTTGAGTTTCATCGCGCAGAAACACAGAAACCGTACCATCGTTGCTGATCTCAACTTTCCGAGTATCAACTGGAATATTGATCTCTGGGTCAACAGGCATTCCGTCATTTGTCACCAGGCGCCCCTGCCCATCAATATTGAAGTGTCCATCACGGGAGTAGGCGATGATGCCGTTAGGCTGTAGAATCTGGAAGAAACCTGCACCGTCGATACTGATGTCCAGATCATTACCCGTGTTCTGCAGATTTCCAGTCACATGAACTTTTTCTGTGGAGACTTGTTTCACACCGTGTCCAACATGGAGACCCACCGGAACCTGAGTGGACAAGGAAGCCGGCACACCTGCGTTGCGTTCGTTATGGTAGAGCAAGTCCTGAAAGTGTACTCGGCTCTTTTTGAAACCTGTGGTGTTGACGTTAGCCAGGTTGTTGGCGGTGACATCAATATTGCGCTGCTGGGCTCCCATACCGGTAGCAGCAGTGTAAAGAGATCGCATCATAAGGCTTCAACTCGCTATAAAAAGGTTATCCCCGGAGCCGAGAAATACTAATCGCTCGCTCGTTCATCCGGTCAACGCTGCTCAAAGATTTCTGAATCGATTCGTACGTGCGGTTTGCGCTGATCATGCGGGTCATCTCCATGACGGTGTTGACATTGGAGCCTTCCAGCATTCCCTGCTGGACTCGAACTTCCTCGGAAGGAATTGGCACATCGTCACTGCTGATCGGTGCGAAGAAAGAGTTGCCCAGCTTCTGCAGGTTATCCTGATTACGAAAGCGGACGGTCAGCAGCCGGTCAGCAAGCTGTCCATCCACCTGTACTCGACCTTGATAGTCTACAAAAATTTCTTGGCCTTTCACCTGAATGGGACCGTTCTCGCCCAGCACTGGGTAGTTGTCTGAAGTGACGATCGTGCCCTCACTGTTCAGCTGAAAGTTTCCATTACGGGTAAAGCGCTGACCAAAAGGCGTATCGATGGTGAAAAAACCTTCATTGTTAATTGCCAGATCCAAAGCATTGTCTGTTTGCTGCATGGGTCCGGGCGAGAAATTTTTTCCAATTTCATCTACGGTCACGGCAGATTTCTCCATGCCCACGTACTGATCCAGATATTCGTGGGACAGGAATCGTTCTTCTTCGGATTCCGGCAGTACCTGCTGTGCTTTGGAAAGTACCTCGCGGAAGCTCGGTTGGTCTTCTTTAAAACCGGTAGTATTGACGTTGGCCAGGTTGTTGGACACCGTATCCATCTTGCGCTCGACAGCACCGGCGGCCTTGACCAGACTATAGACTCCACTCATGAAAATGCTCCGAATCAGACGATTGCAGTGAGGTAGGCAGGATTCTGCATTCAAGGCGTATACCAGCAAGGGACGGGCCTTCAGGTCCTTTTTTTCCCAATCTCTGTTCCCCAGGGAGGCATGACCGGTAGCATCCGCAATAAAATTCTGGTCGTCTTTTATCTCAGTTCTGTTCTTTCTCTGCTTGGCTACATCCTGATCTATCTTCTTTCGCAGCAACAGGGCGAGTTGGTAGAGGACAGTTCACAGATTCCACCTGTGACCGAAGCCTGGTTTCGGCTCAACAACGGAATGCATCACGCCGTTTCTTCACAACGGGAGTGGCTGCTCTCAGGCAATAGTATCTTTCGTGAAGGGCGGATGAGTGCCTGGGATAAGGAGATTGAACCCGCCCTGCTGGAACTTGACCGCCTCTACAAAACATCACGCCTCTGGCAGGACGAACGCCAAGTCGAAGCCCGAACTTTCTACGATATTCGGCTGCTGATTCGTAACCTGAATGAGCTACAACAACAGGTTGAGGCCCTAACCTTCCGCTCTCTTGCTAATACCAACAGCCTGACGGATCGCCGTGACAGTGACTGGCTACTGGCCAACGACATGATGGTCAACCAAATCCTACCACTACAGTTGAATATCGAAGACGCTATCACCACCATTGTGCGTTGGCAGTCGAACTTCTCACGGCAGAACACCCTACAGATTCGCAATGAGGTGATTGATCTCAACATTCGCATCCTCTTCATTGCGCTGGCTGTTTTCCTGATTGGCTGGATTCTCTCCCGGTTGCTCGGAGAACAGATCGCTCGCTCACTACAAGAATTGCGTGACGCTGTCCGGCGGGTCAAGGATGAGAATTTTGATGGACAGATCGAAATTTCGACACAAGACGAGATTGGTGAGTTGGCTGAAGAGTTTCGAGAGATGCTGATTGCCATTCAGCAACGGACTCAACAGTTGCGTAATTCCTTCGCTGAGCTGGAGAGAGCTTCCCAGACCAAGAGTGAGTTCTTAACGAACATGTCTCACGAGCTGCGCACGCCACTCAACGCCATCATTGGCTTTGCTGATGCCTTGCTGGATGATGACGAGACTACCCTCTCCAACTATCAGCAAGATCGGCTAGGCCGTATTCGAGACAGCGGACAACAGTTGTTGGACATGATCAACTCCTTGTTGGATCTATCACGCATGGAAGCCGGGAAGATGCAGCTGCACTTCACCGAGTTTGCTCCGAGGGAGGTCGCTGAAGAAGTACTTAACCTACTAGAACCGCTGATGCACCGTAAGCACCTGCAGAGTCAACTGGTTGCGCAGGGTCGTGCATTCACCTGTCGCCTGGATCGGGACAAGTTACGCCAGATGCTGATCAACCTGCTGGGCAATGCCATCAAGTTTACTCCAGAAGGTGGTGCCATTAGTGTTACGCTCAGTCGGGACAGGGACTGGTTCCAACTTGCGGTGCACGATACCGGAGTTGGTATTGCTGCTGATCACTTGGAGAAGATTTTCAAGGCTTTCCAGCAGGTCGACAGTTCTGTCACTCGTAGTTATGCCGGCACAGGATTGGGCCTGGCACTGATACGCTTAACGACCCACCTGCTCAAGGGTCACGTTGAGGTTCGCAGCCAAATTGACAAGGGCTCAACCTTCACACTGCTTCTGCCACTGGATCCAGAGAGCATTGAAGACGCAGAGAAAGAATTGCTTGGTTGAACCCAAGGTGGCATTAATTCAGTTGGTAAAGTTGTAGCCTCGTTCTTCATGAGAACTGATATCCAGACCTTCCACCTCTGAATTTTCATCAGCCGTAGCCCAACCAAAGCATCCGTCAACTTGAGCGGAATCCAAGTCACTACTGCTATAAACACAACCGTTGCCAGCACACCGATGAACTGTACGGACGGTTGCTCACCAATACTGTTGATATCTGCTGCAAAGCCTTATCCGCTAAAAACTCCTAATTCTGTGGATGCGAACATCTCTGCCGTCAGGGTATCCAGCATGCCACCAACATCGTGCAGGGTAAACATATCGAGAGCATCATCGATTTCGAGTTTACGATTGATGAAGTTAGTCGCGTCGAAACAGGAAAATCCAGCAAGCAGCCCAATCACCAATATTTTGAATTGCCTTAATCAAGCAACCGAAATGTGCTGGGCTCGCTGTTGTTTAGCTCTTAGCAGGAAGTGCATACCCACTCCGTTACAACCCCAGATAACCGCCAGCAGTGCCATCGTATGGGTGATTGAATAGTGTTCAGCAATGTAGCCAACCAATGGAGGACCGAAGAGCAGTCCTGCCATCGACAGGGTATTGACATCCGCAATGTTGACACCTGCATTTTCAGGGTCAATTTCTGCTGCATTTCGCATGACAGTGGGGAAAAAATTGGCGCTGACGAAGCCAAAGAAGAGGAACACAAGCACTATCAGAACGGGATTTTGAGAAAGTACCGCTGGTAATAGAACCACACCTCCCAGAATCATCGCATGACTCCCAATCCTCATTTCTCCAAAGCGTTGAATCAGCGATTCTCCACGTAGGCGGGCTGCAATTTCACCCAAACTGAAGGCGAAGATAATTGCTCCTCCGTAAGCCATTGGTACCAACATATCTCTCGTCAGCCAGAGTGCAGACCAGTCAAGCACAACACCAATCGTACTCAAACTCAGTGCACCGAGTACCCCAAAACCGGGTACTCTTCGGTCTGGCCAACGCAATGGAGGCGCCTGGGTTCGGGCTGGGCGCTCTCCCTATAGACAAATCTTCCAGAGTAACAAGCTGACAAACATTCCATTTNCAGCCATGATNGGAAAGACCNAATGAGCTNGCACTTCCANNTNCAANAAAGTGCCTCCNACCANTGAGCCTANGAGAGATCCGATCGAGAAGAAAGCGCTATGCATTGGCATCAAAAAGNGGCCCANCAACTTTTCCATCCGAAAGGTTTCTGCTGTAGCTGAGGGTGCGACTAAACCAAAAAAGAAACCACAAGGAATGACAGCAAGCAACATGAGCAGGTAGGTGGGAGCAAGAACAGCCAGCGCAAGGCAGGAAGAAAAGCAGCACATTGCTGCGATCATCAGCGGTCCTGCACCAAAATGTGGGATCAACCGACAGCCTCCAAGCTGTGTTGCTGTGATCGAACTGATGGCAAAACACAGCAAGACCTTGCTGAAATCCAGCGGGGTCAGACTAAGCGAAGCAACCTTCCAAGGAATGTAGACAAACCAGATACCAACACTGATCATCGGGAACAACACAACCAAGCGAGTGGCCCAGATGATGCGGATTGCTGCAGCCTGTTGTTCTATCGTTCAGGGAAGGCCAGGGGCCACTGAACTCACAAGATGGTCTGCACGAAAGGGAAAGAATTAATTGGCGAGTTGTTCCTGCAGGTTGCTGAGAACAATTTGCAGCGACTGTTGGATTGTCTGGTCCAACTCCACATTATCGACCTGATCCAAGTCAAACTGCTGGGACTGCTGGTGGTAGTATTCATGGACGGTACGGATTTCCTCAAAGTGTTTAAGGTAATGCTTCTCTGCTCGACGCTGCTGCAACTTGCCTCGGATTCGGAAACGATTCATATGATCCTCTCCCTCCTGAAGTCGAAGCAGTAGCGGAATGTGATAGGCATGGCCCTCAAACTCTGGCATCCTGACCAGAAACGGTAGTAAGTGAACCCCTTCAATCAGTAAATTTGTACCTTCGGCAATCGCTCTACGCACCATTGCACGTACTCCCACACAGACCTGCTGGGACTGCAGAACGAAGCCTGCAATCATTCTTTCTTGTGAGGCTTTCTTTTCATCAAAAACCAACTGACTGCCTGCTTCGAAAGAAGAGACATGCAGCGTCGGCACAACCTCTTTACTGAAGGAAAGGCGCATCACTTCGCGGATGCTGTCTGTGCCCACTACATTGAGAATGCCTAGACGGCTGGCGAGTGCCTGGGCCAATGTAGATTTTCCTGTTCCCGGCGCACCAGCGACGTAGAGAATTACAGGATGAGGCAGATCATTGATTCGGCTGGCGACTTCATAAGTGCGAGCAATGTCAGGGCTAAACTGTGCTTGTAGCTGCTGCCGCACCAACTGGACCAGTTCCTCCGACTCGATCTCCATTTTGCCCGACAGAATCAGATCCTGCTCAATCTGACGAGAAATCAGGTAGGCCTTGCCTGGTGAAATTCCTGCAGAAGTGATCGACTGGCTGAGCATCCCTTTTGAAAAAGGATAACGACTCTCACCACGATGTACCCAGAGTTGAGGAAGCTCTGATTTGATAGGATTACGTTGAAGACGGGGATGCTTCTGCTCCAGGTATTTGTCCAGCAGCAGTCCCAGATCCGTTGAAGTGATCTGTCGACGTCGGTTTAACTTCTTCTTGACTTCCTTGGTGATGAGGTAGGCTTTTTCGAAGGAAACACCCTGCTCTGTCAGAGTGCGTGTCATGATGCCACGCAGAAACGGTTCACGATCACCGTTGCTGCGAACAACCGTCAAGGAATCTTTGCTCATAGGGAAGGCCTCATTGCCTCACCAGCGGTAGTCAAGGGTGCTACCAACAGCAAGGCCGAGTGCGCGAGCTTGCCCTGCTTCCAGTTCCAGAACCAGATTGGCCGACTTGTCTGGGGTGATAGTCACGGGGGTTTCGCCAGAAGAAGGTGGGGGTACATTCTCTGCCACATAAACTACATGGCTATTGCGTAGCCAGAGAATATCAATTGGGAAGTTCATATCTTTCATCCAGAAACCATGACGCCCCGAGCGCTCAAACACGAACAGCATACCCCATCCTGGTTTGATCTGTGGACGGTCGCTCAAGCCTTGTTGTCGTTTGGCTGGAGTATCAGAGACTTCGACAGGGATTTCTACACCTCTCTGGGTGATCACCGTTGCCTTTTGGTAACTGAATGTACGTGCCTGCAGTGATCCAACTAGGAGCAAGCTGCAGCAGAGCAGACCAAGCCATCGAATCATGCAGGCATCCGTGCCAATTTTGCGAGCCGCTTTTTCACCATTCGTTGTTTGAGTGGTGGAAGATAATCAATGAATAGACGTCCACGTAGATGATCAAACTCGTGTTGTAGACAGATAGCCAATAGTCCGTCTGCTTCCAATGTCTGCGGTTGCCCCTCCAAATCTTGGTATTCAACTTTGATTTTCTCAGCACGGGGGACTTCTGCACGAAACTCTGGGACACTCAGACAACCTTCCTCGATTGCTGTCTCTCCACTAGCAGCTACGATCTTTGGATTGACCAACACTTGAGGCTCTCGCTGGCCGTGATCTGCGTCTCCTGCCATCACATCAACCACGACAATTTGTTTGAGGACTGCTACTTGGTTGGCTGCTAAGCCAATGCCTCTTTCTTCGTACATGGTCTCTAACATGTCCGCAGCAAGTTGGCGCAATTTGTCATCAAAAACGGTAACCGGCATTGCATGCTGCTGCAGGATTGGATCTGGGAATTCGTGAACCTGTAAAAGCGCCATCAGCATCTACTCCAGATTAGAATTATAAAAATATTATTTTAACGGATGACATTGCAAAAAGCCACTAAAGAACTGATGCCAAGACGGCTCTGGTATCACCCCCATCTCTAAAATCCAAACAATTTCGGCCAACTCTGCAAAGGTAGCTAGTTTGACTGCATCCTTCTCTGTTGTCACCCAACGCTGCGCACGGCGTTTACGCCAAAGCCACAGCAAACGCTGAACGTCTTCACCAGTGTAGGAATGATGGTCGGGCCAGCTCGAAAGTTCTTCCAAGCTCTGACAGAGAGGTCGCAGTACTTGAGCGAAGCCTTCAGGTTGAGCAATGCCACAATTGGCAAAAACCGCTTCCTTAGCCAGTGTTTTGACATCTCTCACTTCCTGACCATCCAATCTTCGTAAGCAGACAGGTAGATAGTCACAACGAAAGATTGGTCGATCCACCTTGAGTTCCTGCCTTAGCAGATGCATCCAGGCATCAGAGAAACCCAGGTTAGCTTTAGTCAGCAGGATCGCATCAGCTCGTTGCCAGTGATGCTCAGGTTCACGCAACTCACCCAATGGAAGGAGTTGGCGATTGCCAAGGCCTCGCTCTGCATCAATCAGCAATAGGTTGAGATCTCTTGCCACAGCAAGATGTTGGTAGGCATCATCCAACAGAATCAGATCAGGTCGATCACGGAGCAAAGCCCAGCGCGCATTACGAATTCGAGAGGATCCCACATAGACGGGCACCTCAGGATGACGTTGAGCTAGCCATGTCGGTTCATCACCTAATAATTTTGGACTCAGAGGCCAGGGAGCATCGGCTGAACAGAAACGTTGGAGGGTCGCTTTAGAACGCCTTCCATAACCCCGACTGAGGATCACAATCCTTCTTTGCTGCTGCTGCAGGGAACGCACGAGCATTTCGATGACCGGAGTCTTGCCAGCACCTCCTACTGTCAGGTTTCCTACTGCAATCACTGGCACAGGAGGACGAAAGGTTGTGATCAACCCATGCCTATACATCCACAGGCGCACCAGCAGCAGCGCTTCGTAGACAAACGCAAGGGCAGCCAGAACAGCGCGGAGCAACGGATTGCGCCAAAGCCAAGGAGGAGAAATTTTTGGAAGCATCTTACTTGAGCAAACGGTAGCGCATCTCTTGTTCGGCTGGCAGGTCAGGACTGACTGGTTCAAGTAGTCCTGCGCTTACCAATTCATTCAAGATTTCGTCGGTTTGCTTGGCAGTCAGGCGCAACTTAAGAAACAAATCCGTTCGGCTCAACTCTCCGCTTTGACTACGTGCCAGTTGAACAGCCTCATGCAGTGGTAACTGGCGATAGATGCCATATTGGTAATACCCAAAGCCAAACAAGGCACCACCAACGAGAATAGAGGGGAGACCCACCAGAGGAAAAGGAATCGGAGCCCCGCTATCCAGTAAGATCAGTGCCCCAAGAATCATCGAACCCCAACTCAAGATTCTTTCCCGACGCTTGCGGCCCAGGTAGACTTCCGAATCGAAGGTTTGTTCGGTCATGGATGATTGTGCAAGAGAGGTTCTTGGTTATGAAAAGTTTCCATCATTCATACCCCAGTCAAGACATCGGCTGCAATCTCTGAATTTCTCAGTACGCTTCAGATACCTCAGGATTCCAGCAATTCACTGGCTCGTTCCAGTGTCAACTCTGGCAAGCTGGGTAGGCTCAAAGGAGCCACATCGTCTAAAAGAGTGGGAATGACAAAGACCAGCACATGATCAAACACTTGTTGATCATCCCTCAGTCCAAAGAGCAGGCCCAGCAATGGCAGATCCTGAAACAAAGGGACGCCCTGCGTGTTATTAGAACTTTGCTGGCGAATCATTCCTCTCATTAA
>PBZZ01000044.1 GCA_002730365.1 Deltaproteobacteria bacterium | reverse complement strand
GGTTGGGCAACAGCTGGTTCACTCTGAAGACAGGATGTCCGTCAATGCTAAGAAGCACCCTGAGGTTCTTGAGGAGAAGGTTGATCTTCCTTGTCATCCAACTGCAATCCCATAGCTCGAGCACGTCTTTCCCATAGACGACGAGCCAGCACCTGCATATCCTCGTTTTTGTCGTCCTCGTCAACGATCTCCAAGCCTAGCAATGTCTCGACAACATCTTCCATCGTCACGACACCGACCATTGTTCCCCAGTCGTTATCAACCACCAAAGCGAGTTGTTCACGCTTGCTGATCATCAGATCAAAAACTTCGGCGATGGTAGCATTGTAACGTGTCACTACCACCTGCCGTCGGAAATCACTGAGCCTAGTCTGTGGCTTGTCTCGCGCTTGAGCCATGATGATATCATTTTTAAGAACATACCCTGTCACTTGATCAGGATGCTTCTGATAAATCGGAATCCGTGAGAATGGATTTTGTGGATGCAGAGTGAAATATTCGTCTACTGTCAGATTTTCCTCCAAGGAGAACACAACGGTTCGGGGAGTCATTATATCTTCCGCGTAGGAGGAGCGGAAACGAAAGAGATTGCGAAGAATCCTTGATTCACTCTCTTCGAGCTGGCCTTCCTTGATGCCAAGTTCAGCCATTGAGGCGAACTCTTCTCGGCTGAAACCAGTCAATTCACGATGCTGCTTCATACCGCGTGTTAGAAACTCTGCGAGCCAGACGAAGGGCAGGAGAATCAAAACTAGATATTTGATGAAGTAACCGACCGTTGGGGCCAAGGTTCTCCAGAAAGCAGCGCCCATCGTTTTGGGAATGATTTCTGAGAAGATTAGAATCATTAGCGTCAAAGCTCCCGAGGCAACGCCAAGGTACTCATCACCAAAAAGTTGAGTTGCTTGAACACCAACTCCAGCGGCTCCTACGGTGTTGGCGATGGTGTTCAGGGTCAGGATGGCGGTGAGTGGCCGATCCACATTTTCCTTCAGTTGAAACAACATTTCTCCGGAGCGCTTTCTTTTTTCCTGCAAAAGAGCAACGTAAGCCGGAGTGATGCTGAGTAAGACGGCTTCGGCAATGGAGCAGACAAAGGAGATTCCTATTGCCATTGCTACAAAAACGATTAGAAGGGTCATGTGCGGTTAGCTAGAGTTCGAAAGAGCGGTCTCTCAACGAGGGACCATAGGCAGCGCCAATGAACGTACTCCTCAAGGCGGACTGGCCAGTGATGGAAAAATTGTTAGCGATTGCAAAGACTTCTTGATAATGTAGAAAGTGTGCGGAGTTAGATACGTGATCGCTGGTAGCGAGGGAATCAATCATGATTCTTGAGCAACGAGAGGAAAGTCCGGGCAGCACAGGGCAGGATGCTGGCTAACGGCCAGGCGGCGTGAGCCGACGGAAAGTGCCACAGAGAATAGACCGCCGATGGCTTCGGTACAGGCAAGGGTGAAACGGGGAGGTAAGAGCTCACCGCGGGGCTGGTGACAGACCTGGCAGGGTAAACCCCATCCGCTGCAAGTCCAAATAGGATCGTGATTAGGCGGCCCGTCTAGCGATCGGGTAGGATGCTGGAGGTTACTGGTAACAGCAACCCTAGATAAATGATCACGACTCTTAGAAGAGAACAGAACCCGGCTTATCTCCGACTCCGCATTCATGACGGTGGCACCTTCTGACGCTGCAAAATGTTACCGAGCAGGCGTTGCAGGTCTTGCCCGATTTCTGAATCGGGTGACTGCATCATCAGTGGCTTACGCTGTAAGACTGAGCGCCTTACCAAATCGTTGTTAGTCACATATCCTCGAAAATCTACAGATAGTCCAAAGTATTTTAGACAGGCGGTTTCCATTGCATGGCCGACCTTGATGTCGTTGTTGGAACGAACCTGATTCAGAATTAGACTGGGTCGATATCTCTCTGTTTGTTGTTCCCCAAAATCAGACATCTCCGGTCCTAGTCCTTTCAGGTGAAGCAGCAATTCACGCGGAGTACGGATACCATGCCGATTGTTACGATCCATTGATTCTTCAACCAAATCCCGCAACTCTGGGGTTTCACTATACAGTCGGATCTGCCGATAAAATGAACTTTTAATAAAACGATAGGCATTTTCGATAGAAGTTGGCTCAGGTATCGCTACTAGTAGTTGCGTGTCTGCGGCAATGAAAAAATCTAGGGTATTGAAGGAAGTCCCTGCCCCCAAGTCCATCAGAATGTAGTCCGCTTCAATCTTTTTCAATTCACGGAGAAGCCGAATTTTTTGCGCATACTTTGGATTCGCGATATTTAGGCTATCCTGAGCTCCACTTAGTAGGAAAAGATTTGGTACTTGGGTTGGAACCAAGGCCTCTTCTAACTCTTCGTAGCGCCTCATCAAGAAGTCAGAAACTCCCCTATCCAGATCAGTGACCCCGAGGCAAGTGTGAAGATTTGCTCCTCCTAGATCCAGATCCATAAGCACCACTCGCTTGCCTTCTTTGGCCAGCAAGACCCCAATATTAGTGGTCAGGAAGCTCTTTCCCACGCCTCCTTTGCCACCACCCACAGCCCAAAGTTTCGTTCGTTGTTCCATGCTGTATGTCGTTTCTTGTTTCTCAGTCATCCATGAAGGAGGAGCTACTGTAGCACAGCGTCGTGAATCTGAAAGAAAGAATTTATGGATGTCAAATGTTTAAAAAGGGACCAGGCGGCGGAGTCCGTCATAAACCACGATTGAGGCAGCAGAGGCAAGATTCAAACTGCGCACCTCAGATTCCCACATGGGAATCGTGAAGCTTCTTTCAGGATGTGGTTGCCACAACCACTTTGGCAAACCAGCCGTTTCCTTGCCAAAGAAGACAAAATCACCCGCTTGAATCGGCATCTGGGTGTAAGGAGTTATCGCATGAGTAGAGAGAAAATGACAACGTGTGAAGTCTAACTGCTTGACCCATTCTTCCCAATCCGGGATATGCTCCCAACTGACCCAATTCCAATAGTCCAACCCAGCCCGCTTCAAAGTGCGATCAGAAAGTTCAAAACCGAGTTCACCAGCTAAAATAAGGTGACACTTCGTCGCGGCACACAATCGCGCAATATTCCCTGTATTTGGCGGAATCTGCGGTTCTACCAACACCACCTGCAACAGTGGATTCTTGTGTATTCTCACAGTTACACAGCAGCTCTTTGAAGACCCAACAGTACCAATTGGTGCAATAATTCTGAATAAGACAAGCCTGATGCTTCCCAGAGTTTCGGGTACATGCTAATGCTTGTAAATCCAGGCAGTGTATTGATTTCGTTAATGTAAATCTGATTGTCTTTGGTTAGGAAGAAATCAACCCGTGCCATCCCTAGACCCTCGACGATCCGAAAAGACTCCACAGCCAAATCACGAATCCGATTCGCAACATTAGCTTCGATCTCCGCAGGGATTTTCAGGCTCGCTCCATTCGGATCGACGTACTTCGCTTCAAAGGAGTAGAATTCATGATTGGGAATGATTTCACCCAGCGTCGCGGCCACTTCAGGAGAATCATTTCCAAGGACAGCAGCTTCAATTTCCCGACCGATGATGGCTTGTTCCAGCAAAATCTTGTGGTCCAGAGAGAAGGCTTCTTTCGATGCTTCTAGATATTCATCCTCGTTGCGAACCTTGGCAACTCCCAAAGAAGAGCCTTCTCGAGTTGGTTTCACGAAGAATGGCGACCCCAATCTAGCGACTACTTCAGAATAGAGTAGGTTTTCATTCCTACGTAACGTGATAAAAGGAGTGACCGGAAGCCCCGCCTGAACGAGCAGTCGCTTTGTGACATCCTTATCCATGCTGATCGCAGATCCCCAAACATCACAGCCGACAAAGGGAATTCGAAGTAGTCGCAGCATCCCTTGCAAGGAGCCGTCTTCTCCAAAATTCCCATGGGTGATTGGGAAACAAACATCTGCCTGCCACTGTAACTTTCCTTGTTCATTTTGAAGCTGACCCAATTGTCTTGGAAGAAGAGTTTCTGCTGCTGGATGCAAATGGATTTCACGGATATCATCTGTTTGGCAAAGTAAGTCCCCCTCAGGTCTCCAGCACCAACTCCCATCTTTCCGGATACCGATTAGCTGAACCTCGTAGTTTTCTCTTGAAAGGGTTCTGGCGATATTGAAAGCCGAGATTAAAGATACCTGATGCTCTCCACTCAAACCACCACAGAGGATCGCAACTCGTGTCTTCATTCATCATTCTCCAGCCAGATTGGTACTGGCAAATCTTTGCTTCGCAAAAACTCTGGATTGAAGAGCTTGGATTTGTAGCGGACGCCTGAGTCACAAAGTACAGTGACAATGGTTTTGCCTGGCCCAAGTTGCTTGGCCAAACGGATCGCACCTGCAACATTCAGAGCTGCTGACCCTCCCAAACATAGTGCTTCATCTCTCAATAGTTCAAAGCAGATTGGCAACATCTCATCATCAGTGACTCGAAATGCAGCGTCTACCTTAAGTCCTTCCAAGTTAGTGGTGATTCTTCCCTGACCAATTCCTTCGGTAATTGAGCTTCCAACAGATTGTAATTCACCCGTGGTATAGTAGGAATAGAGCGCAGCCCCCATTGGATCAACCAAACCTATCATTATATCAGGATTTCTCTCGCGTAGCGCCATGGCTGTCCCTGCCAAGGTTCCTCCCGTCCCAACGGAGCAGATAAAGGCATCCACAGTCCCATCGGTCTGCTCCCAGATTTCTGGTCCTGTTGTTTCATAGTGCCCAATTCGATTTGCTGTGTTGTCAAATTGATTGGCCCAAATGGCACCGTTGGATTCGGTTGCGGCTGTTTCCTCGGCGATTCTTCGCGACTGATGAATATAGTTGTTTGGATCTTTGTAGGGTACTGCTGGAACTTCTTTGACCACAGCACCACAGAGTCGCAGCATGTCTTTTTTTTCCTTGCTCTGAGTCTCAGGAATAATGATAAGGGTACGGTAGCCGCGGGCGTTTCCAACCAGGGCGAGTCCAATTCCAGTATTTCCAGCGGTTCCTTCGACAATCAGACCACCTGGTTGAAGCAATCCTTTATTCTCTGCATCCAAAATAATTGCCCGGGCAGCTCGGTCTTTTACAGATCCTCCTGGATTTAAAAACTCTGCTTTTCCCAGGATTGTACACCCAGTCAGTTCTGAAGCCTTCCGCAGGCGAATCAGTGGTGTGTTGCCAATGCTTTCAACGAAATCCTGTCGAATTTCCATGCTGTCCTTAATCTATGCCTTGTTCCCGGCATGAGGTGAGTTCAAAGTTCAGCGAGTTGCCCCTGTTGAAGCACGACTTGCCGTTGGCATCGCGCCGCTAAATCCCTATTGTGAGTCACCATTAACAGTGTCATCTGCGTATCACGTACCAAATCAAAAAGTAGATTCGCAATCTGCTCACCAGTTTCCACATCCAAATTTCCTGTAGGTTCATCAGCCAATAGGATTGCTGGTTCCACGACCACAGCACGCGCGATTGCTACCCGTTGGCATTCCCCACCGCTCAACTGGTATGGAAAGTGGTCATGACGATGTTCAAGTCGTACTTGTTCCAAAGCTTTGCGAGAACGTTCTACATGTCCATCCCTTTGAAAAATCTCTAGTGGTAGACTTACGTTTTCCAAAGCTGTCAGATGCGACATCAAATGAAATTGCTGGAAAATGATCCCAATATTCTCCGCACGGAATCGCGTTAGCTCTTCCTCACTCATTTGGGCCAAATCTGTTCCACGAATCCTCAGGGCACCGCTGGTGGGTTGGTCAAGACCCGCGAGCAAAGAAAGCAGAGTCGATTTTCCACTGCCTGACTGCCCTAGCACCGCAACTGTTTCACCCTGATTGACTTGTAACTGTAAGTTGCGCAGGACTTCAACGTTTTCGTTGCCGTTGGGATGAGGAAAGGACTTTCCGACATTTTCCAACTCTAGAATCATTAATAAAACTCTG
This sequence comes from Deltaproteobacteria bacterium, assembly GCA_002730365.1. The sequence continues at coordinate 10,191 of PBZZ01000044.1, read as the reverse complement.
TATTTGGGGTGTTTTCAGGATCTCAATTGAGCATCACAGGTCTGTTCGAGTCGGCGTACAATTTTCTGTCGGATCTTCTGGACATCCTTGTCCTGCAGAGTGCGGTCATTTGCCTGAAAGGTGAGAGCAAAAGCCAAACTTTTTTTATCGGCAGCCACTTGTTCTCCTGTATACACATCGAACAAGGTAGCTTTTTTCAACAAAGGACGACCTGCCTGTTCCATTTCACCAAAGACTTGGGCTACCGGAAGATCTTTATTTACAACAACTGCCAAGTCTTCGTAGATTGGAGTGAAGCCAGAAATTTCCTGCATCTGGTGTGCTTGCTGCCATTGGTTTAATAGCAGATCTAGATTCAGCTCTGCGATGCAAAACGGTTGTTCTGGGAGAGAAAATTCATTACGAATTTTCGGGTGGAGTTCTCCAATGTAGCCAAGCATCTGTCCACTGAGATAAAGACCAGCGCAGCGGCCTGGATGGTAAGGTAAAACATCGGCTCGCTCCCAGCGAATCTCAGATTGTAAATGCAGGCCTTCCAACAAAATTTCCAAACGACCCTTGAGGTCATAAAAGTCATAGTCAGTTGTTGCTTGGTCAGATTGCCAAGCATCGGCTTGGCGAGGACCTGTTAGCAACGTAGCCAGCCGACGTGGCTCAGCTGGTAGGGTTTCTCCCTCTTGAGTTAAAAACACACCACCCACCTCAAAAATCTGAATCCGAGACAACAGTCGAAGGTTTTCATGTGCTGTCTGAAGCAAGCCCACCAGTAGAGTCTGACGAAGATGGCTACGCTCCTGTGAGAGAGGGTTTAGCAAGCCAATCTGTGTGCTTTCACTCGCATCCGTCTGTAAACGCAGCTTGGCTTCATCAAGAGGACTGTTTAGCGAGTAGGTAATCACCTCATCAAGCCCCGCTCCCACAAGCAGATCACGGACTTTCTCTACACCATTCAACTTAAAATTTTCTCGTTGCTGTGGCAATTCATCGGCTAATCTTGTGGGAGGAAGGCGGTTGTAACCATGGATGCGTACAAGTTCTTCCACTAGATCTGCTGGAATCCTCACATCCTGACGATGAGCGGGAACCTGAACCTTATAGATTTCTTGCTTGATAGTAACTTCGAATTCCAGCGCCTTAAGAATCCGCACAACCTCAGCCTCTTGCATCTGGATTCCCAGGATTCGCTCAATATATTCGGAGTGCAGTTCAATGCTGACTAGTTCAGGTTTTCTTGGGTAGAGATCCGCGACTATGGGTTCCAGAGTCCCACCAGCCAATTCGGCAATCAATCGTGCTGCACGCCAGCCTGCTAAAAGGGGCAGATCAGGATCCAGACGTTTGCCAAACCGCTCTGCAGCTTCTGTCTTGAGCTTCAGTAGTTGGGAGGTGCGCCGGTTGTTCAGAAACTCAAAATGAGCTGCTTCCAACAGAATATCTGTTGTCGATTCAGATACTTCGGTATTGCCCCCACCCATCACACCTGCGATGGCAATCGCTCCCTGCTCATCGGTAATCAACAACATCTCTGGGTCTAACTTACGTTCTACCTCATCAAGAGTCACTAACACTTCCCCCGGTTGTGCACAACGAACGCAGATAGTTGGAGTGCCGCTACTACGTTGGACTAGCGCTTCATAATCAAAAGCATGGAGGGGTTGCCCAAGTTCAAGCATCACATAATTGGTGATGTCCACGATGTTGTTGATGGGGCGCATTCCACACTGCCTCAAGCGCTGCTGCATCCAAAATGGAGAATGCCCAATCTTGACGTCTTTGATCCGAAATGCAGTATAGCGTGCACAAAGAGCCGGGTCATTTATTTGCAGATTTATGTAGCCCGATTCTTTTACAATATTTTTAGCTTCTGGTAGATCGTGAATGAGCTCATTCTTNAGAGGTAAACCGTAAATCGCAGCAGTNTCGCGGGCAATNCCATGGACACAGAGAAGATGGCTGAAACCTCCCTTGATATCAAAGTGNAGNACTGTNTCTCCAAGATATTCACTCAAAGGAGAACCAACAGNTGCATCCTCCGGAAGAATCAAAACTCCCTCATGTTCTTCNCTTAGACCTAGTTCCTTTTCAGAACAAGCCATCCCTTCAGAAGAAATCCCTCGAATTTTCGAAGGTTTTAGTTTCTTAAGCTTATATTCTTCGCTGTAGGCATCAATTACCTGTGCCCCAACCAATGCTAGAGGGATCTTTGGACAGGGGCTTGGAACATTCTCAATCATTGCAAAAATATTAGGAGCACCGGTCACCACCACTAGGGATTGATCTTTTCCGTAATTGACCGTTGCTAGACAGAGAGAGTCCGCATCAGGATGAGGTTCCACTTTTTGGATCTCTGAAACTACTAGAGTGTCAGAATTCCAGAATTCCCCAATCACGTCTGTCCCATCGACCTCCAGGCCTGCAATCGTCAGGGTTTCCGCCAACTGATCAGGGGTTGCGGTGTAATCGACAAAATCACGTAGCCAGCGAAGCGGAATCTTGAGCGCCATATTCTCTTGGTAGTCAGGTTGAGTGAATGAATTGCGAGACTAGACTTCTTTCAATTGGCTTGCAGTTCATGATACAGGTTCTGAAACTCCAGTGTTATCTTGTGTTGTGGATCCATAAAGACCAGTGGTTTGCAGTTTTGATGGGACTCACGAATCTTTATTGAGGATGAGAGTTTTGTCTCTAAACCTGATAGGTCTTCGGCCAGCATTTCCTCCAATAATTGGCGTGGCAATAGGGCTCGTGGCTGAAACTGGTTAGCAACAATCCCGTCTAACTTTAGCTGCGAATTGTGATCTGAGCTGATTTCAAGGACTTGTTGCAACAGGGTGTAGAGCACCTGACGCGAGAAAGCGTCACAATCGAAAGGAATCAAACAACGCTCTGATGCAATCAAAGCGGATCTAGTGTAGAAATTCCAAACTGGTGGGGTGTCCAGAAAAATTTCATCGTCCTCCGATAACGACAACAATAGTTCTCTTAATTTGAACATCTTGTAGCGCATCTCCAGCTTGGCTTGTAATTCCGCCATATCCGGATGGGAGGGCAGAACATCAAGCCCTGAAAATGGAGAAGAATGAATACACGCCCTTGGTCCGCCTACTCTACTCGTGAAGCGCAGCCAGTCATTGAAGCAATCAAAGCCATTAGGAGAAATTTCCTTCCCAGGCCGACCAAGCAGGTAGTGTGAGGAGTTGCCTTGTGGATCCAGGTCCACTAGCAAAACTCGCGTTCCTTTCTGGGTAGCGATTGCTGCGCGATTGCAGGCAGTAGTGGACTTACCAACCCCTCCCTTCCAATTATACACGACGCGACGCACCTATGAACTCAGCGGTAGTATTCACGAACATCCAGAGGCTGGGAATCCGGCAGGGGGAGGCGAGACTGCAGAACACGTTGAAAGAGTTGAGCACCCTGCTGTAGCAATCGCTCTAGTGGCTTACGCTCTTCAACAGTGCGAATCTCGATCACATCAAAGCCCTCTTCCATCTTGCCGTGTAGATAGTCGTCACTCGTCAACAGTTCATCCACTAATTTCAGTTCCAAGGCTTTGGACGCCAACCAATATTCGCCGGTCGCTACCTTCTCAATATCCAAGCCTTCTCGATATTGTGTGACATGATCCTTGAAGGCTTGGTGAATCGCAGACAGATCAGCTTGAAATTTTTCACGTGCTTCCTCGGTCACTTCAGCGAAGGGGGTCACTGTACGCTTGTACTCGCCTGCTGTGAAAAGATAGTAGTCGATTTCATTACGCTGAAGAACACGATGAAAATTCGGCACACTTGCTACAACACCAATCGAACCAAGAAAAGCGAAAGGAGCTGCAATGATTTTTTGAGCCGCGGCTGCCATCATATAGCCACCACTAGCTGCGACAGTGTCTACGCAGACTGTGCAATTTAAGCCAGCTTGACGCAATCGTAACAGCTGCGAACTGGCATAGCCGTACTGTGCAACCGCTCCACCAGGACTAGTCAATCGGACTACAATTTCGTCAGAAGGGAGGCCAATCTGCAGTAGAAAGGATATTTCTTCGCGCAGTTGTTCAACAGCGCTAGCCATTATGTTGCCGGTGAAGGAAAGAACATAAACCCGATTGGAGTGTTTCCCAATCACCTCTTCCGTACTCAGTCCGCTATCCAGTTGCTCCCTGATTTTTTCCAGGGTGGTTTGGGAATCTGACTTTGTCTCTTGTTCCTCACTCTTGCCTTCTTTCTTCTGTGCCTTACGAAGTAACTTAAGTGCCGCCTTGGGTAAAAATGGATGCTTCTGGAGTTCTCGTTGAAGGGAATCTACGTCAGAATCGAAGCGGTCGTTCAGATAACGAAAACTTAGGTGAGTTTTTGGTCGATTGCCTGGAGTTCTTTTTCGACGCCGGAAAGCACGCCACAGCATCAGTACCCCTGCAACTAAAAAAAGCAGCAGACTGACGTAATAGAATGTGAAATAGTTGACGACAAAGTCTAGTAGAGAGGAGGCGTTTTCGGATTCCATTTGGAAGAGAAAGCAGGTTGTGCAGAAGCCAAGCGACGGAAGTCTTTGACTGTGAAAAAGACTTTAGAGTGAATGGATTGCCCCAAAACAACAAGCATTTTCCCCATAATTTAGGGAACCCAGCATGATTACACTTAGCTTTCAGGGACATGACGGCAAAGCACGAGCCGGAAAGATAGAAACCCCTAGAGGTTCGATCCATACCCCAATCTTTATGCCCGTAGGAACACTTGGCACTGTCAAGGCCATGACCCCTGAAGAATTAAAGAATATTGGGGCAGAAATCATCCTTGGAAATACCTACCATTTGCACTTACGACCTAGTGACTCTTTGATTTCCAAGCTTGGCGGTCTGCATCGCTTTATGAACTGGGATCGGCCGATTCTGACAGACAGTGGAGGCTTTCAGGTTTTCTCCCTTGCCAAACTACACAAGCGGAGTGAGGAAGGGGTTCGCTTCCAAAGTCATTTGGACGGAAGCTCTTTCTGGTTGACTCCGGAGATTTCGATTAGCATCCAAGAAAATCTTGGCTCCGATATCATGATGGTTTTTGACGAATGTCCCGAAATGCCGGCTAGTCACAAGAAATTGCAGGAGTCTTTGGAACTTACAACTCGCTGGGCAAAGCGCTGCAAAGAGGTGCGTAAAACCGACCAAGCACTCTTTGGCATTGTCCAGGGAGGTGGTGAACTAGATCTGCGTCGCCAAAGCCTGGAACAGATGACTGAAATTGGCTTTGACGGTTATGCCCTGGGTGGTCTGAGCGTCGGAGAATCCAAAGAAGAAATGTACTACGTTCTGGACCACGTTGCTCACGAGATGCCTGCAGTAACTCCACGTTACCTGATGGGGGTTGGAGAGCCAGAGGACCTCTTAGCAGGAATCGAAGCTGGGATCGACATGTTTGACTGTGTGATGCCGACCCGAAATGCAAGAAACGGCAATCTTTTTACATCCGAGGGCAAGGTCACCATCAAGCAAGCGAAGTATCGTGAGGATGAACGCCCGCTGGATCCAAATTGTAACTGCAGTACCTGCCAGCATTATAGTCGTGCCTACCTGCGTCATCTTTACCAGTGTAATGAGATTCTTGCCATGCGCTTGAACACTCTGCACAATCTACACTTCTATCTGCAATTGATGCGTGATTCTCGAGATGCCATTTTAGCGGGCAACTTCTCAGCTTTTCGTCAAATTCGGCTACAACAATGGCAATCCTCCCAGCAACAAGAAGTTCAATATGAAGCATGAGATGGGCGGGCTTCCTTGGTTGTATAATGCTGATTGTCTGGCAGGAATTCCAGGGTTCTTTCCGGATTGGACTACAGGTTCCTTTGCGCTTTGATTCAGAAAAAAAATCCGAAAAGGTGTTAAGGATTGCCACCTTCAATGTAGCTTTAAGTGCTCAGCAACCCAACGGTTTGAAGCACCGGCTACGCTCCACATCAGATCTCCAACTACAGAATATTGCAGCGATTTTGCAGAAGATTCGTCCAAGTATTGTACTGCTCAATGAGTTTGACTTTGATGAGTCTGGTGAATCCGTCGGCTTATTGCAAAGCAACTATCTTCAACGTTCACAACATGAGTTGAAGCCGATTTCCTATCCACATGTTTATGTCGCTTCTTCCAACACAGGGATACAAAGTGGTTTTGACTTGGATCGTGATGGGACGCTAGATAGTCCTGGGGATGCGTTGGGATTTGGGAACTTTCCTGGCCAGTACGCTTTTATGCTTCTTTCCCAATACGAGCTGGAGAGAGAAAAAAATCGGACTTTCCAGAAATTTCTCTGGCGTGATCTTCCTGGCGCTTTGTTACCAGATCACCCCGACCGGCTGGGACAAGGAGATTGGTATTCTAAAGATGAGTTGGCCATTCTGCGGCTCTCTTCCAAGAACCATGTGGACGTCCCTGTGTTGGTTCATGGGCATCGATTGCATCTACTACTGTCACACCCAACACCACCAGTTTTTGATGGGCCAGAAAACCGTAATGGTCGAAGAAATCATGACGAGATTCGACTCTGGAGTGATTACCTAAGTGGTGAGGAGCGTGCTAACTATCTGATTGATGATGCAGGTAAATCTGGTGGCCTGCATCCTGAGGATCTGTTTGTTGTTCTAGGAGATCTCAACGCAGATCCTGTCGATGGTGACAGTTACAATCAAGCGATTCGCCAATTATTGGAGCATGTGCGTATTCATCCTGCCGTTTGGCTCGATGATCGGGTTCCTCGCAGTGAAGGTGGAAAATTCCAAAAACCCCGAAATCCTCAACACAGGGGAAATCCCGCTGAAGATACTGCTGCTTGGGGGTTACGAGTCGATTACGTGCTCCCGGCTCGGGAACTGGAAATTCTACGTAGCGGAGTTTTCTGGCCCAACCCCGATGAAACAGAGGCAACTTGGCTCAAACCAAGTTCTGATCATCGTCTCGTCTGGGTCGACTTGAAGTTGCCCTGAGTTTCGACTTCCATCAACACAGAAATTTCTAATCCCAGATCTACATCGACAAGATGCTGGAGTTCTTCATAAAATCAGTGTATTCCCTCCGACTTTGTATCAAAAATCCTGACCACCTCATACCCTCTTAGAAAACATGGAGATTCAGAACAACCAACTTCACCTCGGTGGACTGAGTGTGGAAGCCCTTCGTACCAACTTTGGCTCTCCTCTCTATGTCTATGAAGAGGACTCTCTTCGGAGTCAGTGCCGCCGTCTGCTGAACTGCTTTGAGGATTTACATCAGCAGCAAAGACTGCAGTTACACTTCGCAATGAAGGCCAACTCCAATCCCTCAATCCTTAAGATTTTGAGAGAAGAAGGTGCTTGGATTGATGCCGTCTCTCCTTATGAAGTGCAACTGGCACTCGACTGCGGTTACAGGCCAGAACAAATTTTGTTCACAGGCAACAACACTGCTCCAGAAGAATTGGATTTCTGTGTAGAAAATGGAGTCCCACTCAACATCGGCTCTTTGTTGACGCTGGAACATTTCGGGAAGCGCTATTCTGGACAAAATATTTCATTAAGGGCTAATCCAGGAGTCGGTGCTGGGCATCATGCTCACTGCATTACTGGAGGGCCACGCTCAAAGTTTGGCATCTACCATGATCAACTGGAGCAGGCTCAGGAACTAGCTCAGCGCTATAGCCTACGCATCGTCGGGATTCAGTCCCACATTGGTACTGGCATTTTTGCGCCAGAACCAATGCTAGAAGCGATGGAGATGATCCTTGCGCTCGCAGAACGTTTCACCGAACTGGAATTCATTGATTTTGGGGGTGGCTTTGGCATTCCTTATCGTCCTGAACAACAAGAAATGGATGTAAGTGCACTAGGCCAACAGATGGCGGAAAGATTTGAAAGATTCTGCAAGGAATATGATCGCCCTCTCTCCATGAAGCTGGAGCCTGGGCGTTATCTTGTCGGACCAGCTGGATTTCTGCTGCTGAGCGTCACTAACCGTAAGCACACTCCCGAATATCAGTTTGTTGGCACTGATTCCGGTTTTCATCATTTGGTGCGTCCAACCTTGTATGGTTCCTATCACAGGATCTGGAATGCCTCCAGAATGGAAGATGAACTCGAGAAAGTGGCTGTGGTGGGGAATGTGTGTGAAACGGGAGATTTTTTCAGTATCGATCAAGGCAACATCCAACGTGACTTGCCCAAAACTACAGTGGGGGACTGCCTTGTGATTGCTGATTCTGGAGCCTATGGTTTTTCCATGAGTTCCCAATATAATTCTCGGCCACGGCCAGCAGAAGTTTTGGTAAAAAATGGACAAGCTCAGCTGATTCGTCGAGCAGAACGCTACACAGACCTGCTACGCACCTCACAGGAACTGGATTAGTTCGCTTCGCAAAGTCAACAAAGACTGATCAATATCGGCAAAGGAGAAAGGGATGGAAAATTACGACTTGTGCGTACTAGGAGGAGGACCTTCGGGCTATGCTGCTGCAATGCGTGCCGTTGATTTCGGCAAGAAAGTCATTCTTGTGGAGAGAAGCCGATTGGGAGGTGCCGGAGTCTACAACGGAGCGCTTTCTTCCAAAACTTTTTGGGAACTCTCCAAGGAAATTGCCTCCATGCGTCATAAGTTGGACGGCTACGGAATGAAAATGCCTCAGATCCCCTTTGGCAACATCTTGGAAGAAGTTGATAATGCCGTCTACGAACGCTCTGCTCAGTTGGAAGAGCACCTGAGACAAATTGCTCATCGTGATGGAGAAAATTTCCGTTTCGTCAAGGGAAGTGGTCGCTTACTCACGCCGAACAAGATTGAAATGCGAGGTGAGTTTGAACCCTACGTAGTGAGATCCGATTACACCATCATTGCTACCGGGAGCCGCCCTCGGATGCTACCAAATGTGGATGTAGACGAGCGCATCATCATGACTAGTGACGGCATGAGTGGTCTGCGTTCCTTCCCAAAGAGTCTGATCATTGTTGGGGCTGGGGTGATTGGCTGTGAGTTCGCCAGTATTTTCTCAAATTTTGGGGACACTGATGTCCGCTTGATTGCCCGAGATGACCGTATTCTCCCCTTTGAAGATGAGGACCTGACCAAAATTATAGAGCGTAATCTTGAAAAAAGTGGGGTGACGATCCATCGACAATCTTCTCTACTCTCCATGAAGATTGTAAAAGGCGAAGTTGATTACGTTATTGGAACTCCGCAAGGTGAAGAAACTCATCAAGTTGAACGAGCATTGATCTCCATTGGCCGAGTACCCAACATTGAAAACACCGGAGCCCGTGAATTAGGAGTGAGGCTGGATCGAGCTGGCTGCATTGATGATGAAGACACTTCTACAAACCTCTCTAACATCTACGCTGTAGGTGACATGACGGCGGATATCGCCCTTGTCAACGTAGGGGAACTCGAGGGCAGACATGCCGTGGAAAAAATCTTTGGTCAACCCAGCCGACCTCTGATCTACGAAAATATCTCTACCATTATGTTCCTAGCTCCAGAGGTCGCCGGAGTGGGAATGAACGAAGCACAGGCTCGTAAAGCAGGGTCACCCTTCCGAGTGGCTTCCTTCGATTACCGTTGTATCCCACGCGCAATCGCAATGCGCCACAGCGAAGGCTTTTTCAAGATTGTGGTAACAGATGACGAAGAGATGCGAATTCTTGGGATGCGTGCGATTGGAGAACATGCCTCCAGCGCTATCCAGGCTGTAGCCCTACTGATCTCCATGCAAAAAGGTATTGGTGAATTAGCTGAACTAATACACCCCCATCCTTCGATTATCGAAGGCATACAGGAATGCGTGCGGATGTTGCTGGGCAAGTCGATTTACAAACCTGATGTTTTCAGTGAGTACCTACGACTAAGAGCATGGCGAGACGGAAACTACGAAGACTTGCTGTGGCCACTGAAGAAAAGTGAATAAACGGACAATCTAGCTTTTTGCAATAAACTCACTCCGGAGAACCCACATGAGTCTCCCGCAACAAAAGCCTCAAGCCACAGACCTTGAGCAGTGTTCATCAGAATTAAAAGACCTTCTGGGTGACCATCTCTCTACAGCAAGCGATGTACGCCAGTTACATGGTAAAGACGCCTCTTTCCACGAGGTTCACCCACCTGATGCTGTCGCTTTCGTGAAAAGTAACGAGGAAGTCGCTGAGATCGTTAAGAGTTGTGTGCGGTTTCGGATTCCCATCATCCCCTTT
>PBZZ01000043.1 GCA_002730365.1 Deltaproteobacteria bacterium | reverse complement strand
TAAACAATCCATAAAGATTCTCTGGCCATCTGGCATTAGCGTTTTACAGAGTTTCGTACCCTGCAAGTCTGAGAATTTAAATTGGCTACCAACAGGACTGCTCCGCTCAAGCTTGCTCCATAAATTTCAGAGCTTCTCAAGTCACCTCCTGTTAGATCAACATAATCAAGGATCCAAAAAGAATTGAAAGATTATTGAGATAGTTGTTTTGATCACAAATACATCAATCTATATTTTGATTGCTATCAGTTATTTATTTCCGATGTTTGCAATCATTTAAACTTATTAAATAAACGTATGACAAATTGCCCTAATCACCAAAATACCAGATGACAGAAACAATTTATTCTGCTGAGAGAGCTTTAGAATTGCTGCGTCTTGGTTCAGGTCAAGTTCATGCTATTTTTCATGATGGACAAGAAGAGGCAATCCAACAAGTAACCGATGGTGATCATCGCCTGCTTGTGGTTCAAAAGACAGGTTGGGGTAAGAGTTTTGTCTATTTCATTTCTACTAAAATATTGAGGGAGGCTGGGTGTGGACCAACTTTGTTGGTTTCTCCATTGCTCGCACTGATGCGGAACCAGATAGCTGCTGCAGAGCGGATGGGGGTTCGAGCCGTGACAATCAACTCTGACAACATAGCAAAGTGGACTGAAGTCGAAGTGAAAATAAAGCAAAATGAAATCGACATTTTGCTCATTTCTCCAGAGCGCTTGGCTAACGAGCGATTCAGGGCAGAGATACTGGGTGGGCTTTCGTTACATGTGTCTCTGGTAGTAGTTGATGAGGCTCACTGCATTTCAGACTGGGGGCACGACTTTCGGCCGCATTATCGCCTGCTCGAAAGATTTATTAGAAATATGCCTTCTAACATTAAATTGTTGGCCACCACTGCTACTGCAAACAACCGAGTAGTGAAGGATCTGGAAAATGTGTTGGGCCCAAATCTTAGTATTTTAAGAGGTGATCTCAACCGGCCATCCCTCACTCTGCAAACCATTCGTCTGGAAAGTAAAGCTGAGCGTCTTGCTTGGCTTTCCCATCAACTTACTGTACTAGCTGGCCATGGCATCATTTACACCCTGACGGTGCGAGACGCCAACCAAGTAGCCAATTGGTTGAATAGTCAGGGTTTTGATGTGGAAGCCTACACTGGGGAATCGGGTGCCCGTCGTCCGGAGTTGGAACAAGCTCTCTCTGAAAACCGCGTCAAAGCCTTGGTTGCCACCACGGCACTAGGGATGGGGTATGACAAGCCTGATCTTTCTTTTGTAATACACTATCAAATGCCATCTTCAGTGGTTGCATATTACCAGCAGGTGGGAAGAGCAGGTCGTGCCTTGAATGCCGCCTATGGAATTTTGCTAAGTGGAAAAGAAGAGGATGACATTGCTAATTGGTTTATTAAGAGTGCCTTTCCCACAAATGAAGAGGTTAAAGAAATAGTCGCTCAACTTGAGGCCCATCCTGCAGGCTTATCGGTGCTCCAGTTGCTAAAAGAAGTTAATCTTAGCCAAGGTAGGGTTGAAAAAACTCTATCGTTGCTTGCACTGGAGTCGCCCCCACCAATCACTAAAAATGGAAGGCATTGGCAAAAGACGGAGGTCTCCTTGTCCGAGGATTTCTGGGAGCGGGCCGAACGCCTTACAACACTTCGTCTTAGAGAACAGAAGCGAATGCGCAAATACGTGCATCTCCCATTCGGTCAACACATGTCATTTCTAATTAGCGAATTAGACAGTGATCCGAGTGATGTCATTACTTCATCTCTGCCGGCATTGTCTGAAGACTTTCCCAATGACAAACTTGAAAAAGCAAACATTTTTCTCAAAAGATACCACCTGCCAATTAATCCTCGAAAGCAATGGCCTAATGGTGGACTGAAGCATTCAAACAACCACGGTAAGATTACCAAAAGTTACCAAGCCAACTCTGGAAAAGTACTTAGTTTTTTGGGGGATGCAGGTCTAGGAGATTTGGTGAATGTTGGCAAAAACCAACAACAGTACTTTTCTGATGAGTTGATCGATGCTTGCGTAGTTATGTTCAAGGAGTGGGGTCCCCAGCCGGCTCCGACATGGGTGACCTGTGTTCCATCTTTACGGAATCCAACACTGGTTCCAGATTTTGCCAAAAGACTTGCGCAGGCTTTGAATTTATCTTTCAGAGTAGCAATTGAGAAGACTGACTCACGACTTGAACAAAACAAATTCAACAACAGCTTCCAGCAAGCTAGAAACGTTGATGGATCACTCGCTCCGCTCAGAGATCAAATTCTCTCTGGTCCTGTCTTGCTTGTCGATGATGTTATCTTGTCTGGGTGGACTCTGACGATTTCGTCATGGCTACTTCGCAAAAATGGAAGTGGCGAAGTTTGGCCACTNGCCCTTGCTCAGGGAAGGCCCAACGAATGATCTAAGGTTTTTTCATTGGNGAGTTTGACCAAATTAAATAGTGATAATNNTAGTAGAATCAATTCTACCAGCATATCTAACAGCATACATAGGNTGGTTCCCTTTGCTCCTCTGAAAGGGTTTTGATGGNAATCAAACCAATCTNNCCTCAATTTAGCTGGTTNAGGCTGATTGCTTTTGATACTGACGAAAAAAGTAAAAAATGGTTAAGAAAGCAAANATNGGGGAGGANTTAATTTGAGAGAGATTAAATTGAAAAGGCGCTGNTTGNTTGAGGGTAAAACAACTTTGGATTTAGGTAGTGAATTTTGGAATGCTGGACACGTATAGCAGGTTTGAGCAGTAGATAAGAATTGATGTTAATAGTTCGGTCCTCTTTGCCTTCACCACATAACAAATTCATTCTCGAATCTTTCTGCTTATGCTCACTCAAGTTTGAGCAAATACTTAGATCGATTGATCTTTTTGATCTGACTAAGTCAAATCTTCATTCCCAGCCTTGCGCTGTTCTCTCTGCAAACGCTTCTCTAGTTGCTCTCCATCCAACTGATAGCGTGTGATCAACTGATCTAGATATTCCCGTTCTTCTCTCACAAAGCGCCCATCACTGTAAACGGCCTCTGCTAAAATCGTATAAGCAAGATCAAGCTTGCCAGGATCTTCTTTCAAAATCCCCATCGCTTTGTCGGGTGACATGTGTTCAAGGTCTTCATGATAGACCGCAGAGATGGATAATTTTTGGCGAAAATCTTCCAATTCTGCTGCCGCGTAATGTCCATCCGCTCGGTAAAGATCATCCACAATTCTCAATAAAGCGAGTTGTTCTTCTTCCGTCCAAGTGGCAAAGCGCACTTTATTGAAGATGGTTCGGAAAGATTCTGCTAAGCTCATGTTCATTCTCCCTTAGGTACAGGCGCTTCTTCTCTGCCTGGCTGAGATAAGCTGCTACTATACTTGCAGCAAATTCGTTTTCTTTAGAAACCATAGCAAACTTGGATAGGCGATGACAATCAATCAAGAAAGCTGGATCGAATATTTTCAAGAATACGGCTATGTGGCCATGGAACGAGTCTTTTCTGAAGAAGAGGTTCAACGGATGCGTCAGGAAGCTGATGCAATCCTCGAACTGATTCTCAACTCTTCAAACTCTCTCCAACGACATAGTGGGCGACTGGACCTCGTTCAAAACTCGGAAGGCTACCTGGTCCGCAAGATCCAGCCGATCAATGACCTTTCCTTGTATCTCTCGAAAGTCTCTGAAGATCCGCGACTTGTCGAGCCAATGCGTATCCTGATGAGTGAAGAACCCTTGCTGATGGAGGAAAAGCTCAATTACAAGCAACCCATGCCAGAACTCGCCTTTGATTTCCAAACCGAACCACGCTACACGGATCGTTTTCCAGTACACAACGATTGGGCTTACTATCGAGCTCAGAATTACCCGCAGAGCATCATCTCCTCTGCGATCACCTTAGATGATTGTCCTGCTGAATCTGGACCTATTCATATCTGGCCAGGATCACACAAACAGCACCTGGAACACGAGTCGATCGACATTGGCCTGCAGGTTAAAAAAGATTTACTAGATTTTGAAGGTGGAGAAGATTTGGTTTTGCCGGCTGGGTCAGTTGCTTTCTTTTCCTCCCTGTTGGTTCATAATTCTCGACCCAACACCTCTGAAAAGCCGCGACGAATGATGATCTACAGTCACTATCCAGCTTCAGCCAAGATGGGAGTGGATGTNCGCAACGGACCAACCCGGCTGCGCGAGGCACCCTATGAATGGGAGTACACACGGATGAAACTACGTGGGGAGGNAAATGATGTGTTCAGAGCAGAAACAGTNAATGATCCGGTATAATAAATTTGAGNAACCAGAGCTTTTTCTCTGTCCCATCGAGTGCATCTANTTTNGCTGNAGATTTTTGAACCAATCCACNGANAGAGTGGATCTTGAGAGTATTTGATCAGAAGATTGAAGCAGGTCCGAGGGATCGTTCGATGACTTTCTTTTGGAAGGGATGAGCTTGCTTTGGGATAATCTGTATTCAAAAAAGCCGCCCATCTCTCAGCGGCTGTTGCTGTTAATCGTAGTTGGTTGGCTTGAATGGGCAAAGCAGCGAGGTCTCTACTGTACTTCCATCAGCCAGAGTAGCAACCAACTTAAAGGAGCGTGCCGTACAGAGTGATGTGGCGAATGTCCATTTGGTTCCTGCTGTGGTTGTTTTTTGTGGCCAGCTTCTTCCCTCTCTCCACTTCTCAATGGTGTAGTAGGAGACTAGCGCATCAGCTTCCCAAGTAGCCAAAAAGTGCATGTTGCCCGGAGTCAGTTTAAAGGCTCCTTGATATCGTCAGCCCCTACAGTTGGCTCTTCCATACAGCCACCGTTTGGACCATCTACCAAACCCATCCCCTCACAAGTTTCAACAATAATGGTTGGTCGGTTCTTTGGTGTCGATTCCCAGAAATTTTTTTACTCAAAGGTATTTCAGCAAGCGAGGGTCGCTCTTAGAAGAGGATACCGATTCCTGCGATTTGATAGAGCTGGTCATAGTCACCGTCTAAAATGGAAAGCGCAGAACTTTCATAGTCGTGGTTGATGCGATGTAAACGCAGCCCGTAGCTGAGCTCAACATCCTCCAACGCATATCCAAGGGTGAGGCCGTATGCATAGCCCTCAAGCGTAATATCGTCTGCTAAGTTTACTGTGAAACTATAAGGCGGAAAGGGAAGAGCTGTGGTCTGTGAGTAGCGAGCCATCCCGGAGCCTTCAAGCAAAGTTCCGCAGATCACTTGCCGGGTCAAGCTGTCACCAAATAGGTAGGTCAAGAAATTGCGCATCTGTTTCTTGGTCGAATGATAAGTCGGTACTGCCTAGAGTCAGATCAAATTTTGCTTTGGCGGTACAGGTGCTCCATCCCAAACCAAAGCCGTTCAAAACAATATACTCCATTCCATAGCCACTACTCTGCTCAGTGATGTTGGTAGCCCCCTCAATGTCTCCGTATTTGGCTGCAATTGGAGTGGTCAAGCGGAATCGAGCTCTTTTTTCTGCGAATACCCAGCCAGCATTCCAAACTATAACCAACAAAAGCATGATTAGGATTCTGCGATACATCTCCACTCTCAGAGTTGAAACAGTCCTGTTTTCTATCAAAAATTTTTGAAAAGTTGGTTGTAAGCAAGAAGCAGACTTACGTTGTGCTATTTTACCGAAAAGAAAGTGAGCACCTTAGCAGTCGTTCTTCCTCTAGTTACTGCAATTTCTAGTGCAGAGATGAGCTCCATGTTGAAGAATATTGTGGGCAAGAAAAATTAGGGGGGTTAGCTGGATACTGCTTGGAATCCCAGCTCATGGAGACCGCTCAGTCCTGCTTCCAGATTCTCCTCCTTCAGTAGAAGCCAATCCTTGGAAAAAGTTGAAACCAGCAAAATATTGAGATGACGGCTTGCCAATTTTGAGGCGATCGCTGCTAGGAAACCTGGTGTCTCAAAAGGAGTGGACATTTTGAATTCAATGAGCTGGAACCAGGCTTGTTCCTGGAGAATGTCTGACTGTAGCAAACCACGTTGCTTTTCGGTC
The DNA here is from genome assembly GCA_002730365.1 of Deltaproteobacteria bacterium. The sequence goes on along the minus strand of PBZZ01000043.1, from coordinate 3,614 downwards.
GTGATCACCGTGACTTCCTCGGCTTCGTGGGTCACCAGAAAATGTGGTTGCGGATTGGAGCACTTTTGAACTTGAAGAATAGTGTAACGCTGAGGATGCAAGACAAAGGGGCTGCTGTTGATGGTCTTCCGAAGCGCCGGAGAAATTTCATTCATCAATGGCATCAGTTTTCAAGTACAAATCAGAGATCAAACCCCTGTGTTTGAGTCTTCCTATCGTGGGAGTTCCATAAACTATCTTGGTGGGGTCAGTCCTGATGATGGCAAAGAACCTCGAACTCTCGGACGTTTCGCTTTTTCAGGCCGCCTTGGATTGAGTCGCCAGTTTTGCCACGGCTCTCTCCAGAGCATCCAGGCCCACTCGTGTTTCTTCCTCGGTGATGACCAAGCTAGGCGCAAGCCTCAGTACATCTGTTCCTGCGATCAAGACCATCGCGCCTTCATCGTGAGCAGCCTTCATGATCTCACCGGCTCTTCCCGCCCAACTCTCGCTCATCACACAACCGAGCAACAGGCCCAGCCCACGTATCTCCTTGAAGACACCATACTGCTGGCCGATTTTCTCCAGGCGATTGCGGAACCATTGGTGGCGTTCCTGAATACCTGCCAAGACTTCGGGCTGGTTGACGACATCTAGGACTGCTTCAGCAACCACACTAGCCAGCAGATTGCCTCCATAAGTAGTGCCATGGGTTCCTACACTGAAGTGGTCTGCTATTTTTGCCGTGGTCAGCATTGCCCCGATGGGGAACCCTCCTCCCAAACTCTTGGCACTGGAGAGTACATCCGGAGTCACTCCATAGTGCTGGTATGCGAAGAGATGACCGCTACGGCCCATTCCACTTTGCACTTCATCAAAAACTAGCAAGGCTCCGTGTTGATCACAAAGTTCTCGTGCAGTTTGCAGGAATTCCTTATCTGCTGGCAGGACACCGCCTTCCCCCTGGATCGGCTCGACCATGATTGCACAAGTCTTTTCAGAGACAGCTGCTCTCAGAGCATCACGGTCGTTGTAGGGCACATGGTTGACTCCTCCCGGCTTGGGGCCAAATCCCTCCGCATACTTGGGCTGCCCGCCGACGGTCACAGTGAATAAGGTTCGCCCATGAAACCCGTTGAAGGTCGCAATGATTTCATCTTTTTCAGGACCAACGGTGTTGTGGGCATAGCGACGCACAAGTTTGAGGCAGGCTTCATTCGCTTCTGCTCCAGAGTTGGCAAAAAAGACCCGTTCAGCAAAGGTCGCTTCACAAAGCTTGCGTGCTAAACGTAGTGCAGGTTCATTGGTATAGATGTTCGAGATGTGCCAGAGTTTCCCAGCTTGCTCCTGTAGCGCCTTGACCAGAGCTGGATGACAATGTCCGAGGGAAGTCACTGCAATCCCTCCGGTTAGATCAACACGTTCTTGCCCTTGTTGGTCCCAGATTCTTGAGCCCTCTCCACGTACAGGAATGAAAGACATGGGGGCGTAGTTGGGCACCATGAATTGGTCAAAATCGCTGCGATTGACGGTCTTGTTTTCCATCGTCTCTCTCAGAAGGTTGGGTTATTCAGGCTTGGATGTCTTGAGTTAGCATAACAACGCGCTTTGCTCCGCCTTCGGTATCTTGCTGTCCGACTTCCAAAAAGCCAAGTTGTGCATGAAAGGTTTCTGAGATCAGATTGGGTGGACGCAGGTTGACCTCACAGGCAAGTGTTGGGTAGCGACCCTGGATTAAGTTGATGACAGCAGCATATAAGTCGCGACCAATGCCCTGACGGTGAAAACTGGGCGCAATGGCGATGCGATCCACATAAGCAAAGTGAGCGTAGCGTTGATGAAACCAGCCAAAGTTGACGCTGTCGTAGTCGGCAGTTTCATCGAGTACCAGGATGAAACCAGCTAGCTCACCTTGAGAGCTACGGGCAATCCCGGTGTAGATCGATTGTTCTCGTAGCAAAGCGAGCTTGGCTGCGGAAAGTGAGCTAACATGGGGCACAGCAGCTTCATTCAAATTGAGGATCTCTGCTTCGTCGACTTGCGTTGCAATACTGAATTGGAAAGAGGGAGATTTCATGCTGCTCGTTGTTGATCGTGGTAATTGGCAGCGAAGCCATCTATTCTAATTGGGTCTTCACAAGGAGTAACTTATGGACCCTAGCCTTCTTGCGCAGCTCAAGCAACTAGAATTGCGCCTCAAGCCCTCCCGAGCCTCATTGATGTTGGGTCGACACGAGCTTCGTCATCGTGGCCGAAGCCTCGAATTTGCTGGCTATCGTGAGTATCGGCCAGGAGATGACCTACGGGAATTGGACTGGAAACTTCTCGGCCGTACCCAGCGACATTACATCAAGCAGCGCGACACACATAGTCCCGCAACAGCTTTGGTCCTGTTGGATACTTCGCCTTCGATGCAGTTGCAATCCCAAGATGCGGAGTTCAACAAATTGCGAGCAGGGCAGCTGCTGACTTTTGGCCTGTTGTTTACACTCCAGCGCCAGGGTGACCGCTTCAGTTTTCAACTTCTTGATGGTGCTGCAGTTCCTCCCCCTCGTTCAACTCGAAGAGTTTTTCTCCATGCGCTTGAACGGCTGGAAAACCCCAGTCCCAATGAGATGCCCCAACTACCTACCTTACAGCCTCTTTCTTTCGATCATGTTTATCTGATTTCAGATTTGTTGAGGCCTCCTGCCCAGTGGGAGAGTTGGTTGAGTACACTTCGCCTTGTTGGGCGCGAGTGTCAGTGCTTACGAGTTTTAGATCCGTTGGAATTGGGGGAAGGAGAAAATCCAGATTATCTGCAGCATCTCGAGAGCCCAGAACGAAAAAGGCAAATGCAGTCTGCCGATTGGTCTCGGTATCTTGAGAACTTTGAGTCACATCGAAAACAGATTCACCAATTTTGTCGTCAGCAGAATCTGCCTTTGCATGAATGCGTGACTCGCAAACCAGTACTCAATGAAATCCAAAAAATTTTGTTGCGACTCTGATTGGCTGTGGTGAAAAATCTGTGTAGGGATTAGCGCAGCTGTTCGCAAAGTGGAACCAACGTTTCAAATAGCTCATCCATTTCGAGAGGCTTGGTGAGTAGTTTCACATTGTAGGGAGCTAAAGCGTCTGAAAATTCTTTATCGTCATGAGCACTGATCGCAACCACGATCTGGGATTGTGATTTCATACGGATAGTGTCCACTAGTCGTAGTCCGCTCATGCGAGGCATGCTCAGGTCTGTTAAGACGATATCGTAATCTCGCTCATCCATTTTGTTGAGAGCTTCTTGGCCATCTTCTGCGGTGTCGACCTCGGCAAACAGGTTTTGCAGTAGAAACTGGAAGGACTCCCGCAACGCGAGTTCATCTTCAACAATTAAGACACTAAAATTCTTTGTGAGGGCTAAAATTTTTTCTAGATCCATGGATTCTTGAAATATATTTTGGCACGAATTCCCTAAGTTCACATAATTTGTAAGGGTTTGCAATGCTTAGGCTAGAGAATCATTGCGTTACGGTCATATAATTACCTGGAAATGTACTATGCTTTCTCTTGCATTTAGATTTTTGAACTCACAACAAAAATGTTCGAAGTGAGGTGATTTTGATGCAGCAATTAGGTTCAGATTGCTCACTACATTTTGG
>PBZZ01000042.1 GCA_002730365.1 Deltaproteobacteria bacterium | reverse complement strand
AAAGACATCATTAAAAACTTCATCAAAACTACATCAATATTACTTTCGAGTGTTCAGGCCGCTAAAGTCTACCCTTCGACAAACTCCTCCTGCAATTTATTCAACTAACCTCCGGAACGAAGATCAGCAATAGTCTTCCTTGGTGCGATTGCCTCGACACTAACAATTAGTTCAAGCAGAGCCCCAGTTTTGGACTGATTCGCCTCTGCGAAGGCCCCTGCAAAATCCTCCGTTTTTCTCACACAAAAACCTTTCATTCCAAAAGCTTCCGCAACAGCAGCAAAATCTGGATTGTGAAGATTTGTTCCAGAAACTCTACTCGGGTACTTCCTCTCCTGATGCATCCGAATGGTTCCATAAGCTCCATTATTTAAAACCAGAATAATCAGATTGGCACCATGCTGAACAGCCGTACCAAGTTCAGCTAATCCCATTTGCAGATCACCATCACCAGCAAAACAGACAACCTGCCGATCAGGATAGGCAAGAGCTGCAGCGATTGCCGCTGGCAGCCCATAGCCCATAGCCCCGCTTTGTGGAGCCAGCAACCTATGTCTCGGACCATAGCAAAAGTGTTTATTTGGCCAAAATGCAAAATTCCCTGCCCCATTGGTCAAGATGGCATTCTGCTCCAGCCTCTCTTGCAGAACCTTCATTACGGCTGACATATCAACAGGGCTATTTTGTGGAGGAGCTATCAACGATGAAAGATAGTCGGCATGGCCCTTAGCCATCCATGATTTTCTCAGGTGAAGATTTTTAACACTAATTTGCAAGCCCTCAAGAAACTCAGCAAACTGGTTAGGGTTCGCATGAAAACTTAGATGGGGCTGATATATTTTGCCGATTTCTTGGTCTGAAGCGTGAACGTGAATCAATTTCTGACGAGCATAGGGAGCTTCCAAGAGCGACCAAGACTGAGTAGCCGCCTCACCCAAGCGGGCATTGACAGCCAAAATCACATCTGAATTTTTAATCATTTCAGCTAGATGGACTGCCATTCCAACACCAGCGTCTCCAACATACACCGGGCTATTGTTGTCAATGAGGTCGTGATAACGAAAAATTGCTGAAACAGGAAAATTATTGAACTCTGCAAACCTCTGCAAAGCTGATTTGCCCGCTCCTTTCCAACCTCCTCCTCCAATGAGGATCAATGGTCGCTCCGCCTCGTTCAGCATCCTCGTAAGGGCTTCAGCTTGAGAAAGATCAACCCCAGCCTCAGCTACTTCAAGTGTTTGACAAGGTTCGACAGAAGTTTGAGTGGTCAACATATCTTCGGGTAATCCAATGACTACTGGTCCTGGACGACCAGACAAAGCAAGGCGCCATGCACGACTAACGACCTCCGGAATGCGCTCAGGGTTATCAATCTCGGTAGCCCATTTGGCCAAAGGCCCAAAGAAAGCCCGATAATCCACTTCCTGAAAAGCCTCTCGGTCTTTCTGATTAACGCCAACCTGCCCTACGAATAGAATCATTGGAGAGCTGTCTTGACGAGCAGAATGAACACCGATTGAACCATTGGTTGCTCCGGGGCCTCGAGTCACAAAACAGATTCCTGGCATACCAGTAAGCTTACCCCATGCACATGCTGCAAAACTAGCTGCCCCTTCCTGTCGGCAAAGGGTAAATTGAATGTCAGCATCATGAAGAGCATCCAATACCGCCAGATAGGATTCCCCTGGGACACCGAAACTATTTTTAACACCAAGATTCTGCAGACACCGGACAAGGAGTTGAGCTCCAGTAAGCCTTTGATTTTCCTCCATCATTCACCCCAGAAATACTGATTTTATTGATCTATTTATCTTTTCAATTTTTACTTAAACCAATTTGGTTATTCAGCAAAATTCTTCGCTTTCAAGATCTACCTTTGAACTGAGCTACATCTTCCAAAAATTCCTCAATCACTCTCTTGAGGAATGAAAGGCGAAGAGTATTATTCATCCGGCGTTTCATCAAGTTTCGTCTCTCGATTACCTCATCTTATTAGGAATTACGTTTTGTGCAGTTGAGATTTATTTACACAAACATGCCTTTTTGGCGAGCTGAAGTTGGGCGGATTTCCCTCTTTATTGGAGACGTGGAATTCGAGGATTTACGAATTGATCGAGAAGAGTTTCTCAGGGCAAAGGAGTCTGGAAAATTAGATGATGGTACTGTCATGCCTTTCCATCAAATGCCAGTTCTTGTTGTGGGCGGATCATCGATTGCCCAAACAGGTGGTATTGCAAGATTTTGTGGAAAATTATCCGGTCTTTACCCGACTGATGATCACCTCAAGGCCGCGCAAATAGATCAATTTATCGATTTTGCCACTGATCTGAACAACATGGTTTCCGGTACTAATCAAACCAAGGATGAAAAACAGAAGCTAGCTGAACGATTAGAATTGGCAAATGGTCCCCTGAAAAGAAAATTAGGAATGTTAGAACATTCAATTCCAGATGGATCAGATTGGATTGTGCCTCCTTCGCTTAGCATAGCCGATATTGCAATTTGGCGAGTTCTGGGATGGTTTACCTCCGGGTTATTGGATGGAATGCCCAAAGACCTACTCGCAGACTTTCCAAAAATTAGAAGAGTGTGTTTAGCTGTCGATCAACACCCTAAAGTACAGCAATGGATTAGTCGAACCTACCCCGAAAATTATGTCAGGGGCAATTACTAACTTGAAAGAAGCAATGATTGTTTCTTCTGGACGATGATTAGCACTGGCGGGATGTTCCACCAAACACGATGCTTGTGCTAGATCGTAGGAAGGCACCCATGCAGATTCGCATGAATATGGATGGCAGCCTGGAATGTTAGAATAGTTTCAAGGAGCCAGCCATGAATTCAAAAACGATTCGCATAGCCTTGATTGGGGTGGGTGGTGTATGTGCCCAAGTCCACTACCCTGGTTTTTCTCGGATCTCTGGAGTTGAAATTGTAGGGATCTGTGACCCAGATGCTTCACTGCGAGAGCAACGTAGCAGGGAGTGGGGAGTAGAGGCTTGTTTTGACGATGTTGATGACTTGCTTAGGGAAATAAAACCAGATGCAGTGGTGATCGCAACCCCAAACTGCACTCACAAATCGCTGATTCTGAAAGCTTTCGCTGCTGGCTCCCATGTGCTTTGTGAAAAACCACTGGGTATGAATTTTCAAGAGACCAAAGAAATTCTGGAGGCTGCCCAGAAAACAAAACTTCGGCACATGACAGCTTTCACCTATCGATTTGTTCCTGCAATGAACTACTTACGTTATTTGGTTCACACTGGAGCATTGGGGGAGATTCGTCATGCGAGGTTCCAACGACTACAGGACTGGGGCGAACGAGCGATTGGCTGGCGTCAGTATTATGAGCAGGCTGGTTCTGGTGAACTCGGAGATATGGGCATTCACCGGATTGATTTTGCGGAAGATCTGCTGGGCCCCATCTATTCCTTGTGCGCCCACACAAAACAATGGGCAACTCGTGATCTCACGAAAAGCGGAGAGCCTTGTCCACCACAAGATGTTGAGGATTGGGTTGCCTGGATTGCTCAATTTGAGAATGGAACAACGGGGGTTTTTGAAATGGGAAAGCTTACCAAAGGCTTTGGTCCAAGAGGTGATCACGATCAGGCTGAGTTGAACGGTACCCAGGCATCTGCCGTGTATCAGCTACATAAACCCCACCAAATATTTTTCAGTAATCGTGGAGAATCCTACCAAATTCTGCCTGTTCCAACAGAATTTTTAAAGCGTTCTGATTCACCAAGAGATCCTAATGAGGGGGATCCTCTGATTCGATTTAGATATGATCAAGCTTGGGAATTTATTAGTGCCATTCGTGAGGGTAGGGAGTGCATACCATCTTTCTATCAAGGGATGCGTGCCCAGGCTGTGGCGGATGCCATCTTAGCAGCTGCAGATTCTANAAAATGGATTNANGTTAAAGTTTAAATTATTGAAGNTATTCANCTAATTTATTTTTATGATTTAATATATTATAAATGAATCATTCACTTTNCCAGCAACCATTGGTTCCAGTCTTCTTTCACCTGAGTTACCTAAGCCGGCATCTCTTCTAGCGACGAAGTAACCCCTGCGATGGTGGTTCGTCTCATGTCGCGGACTTCTTTGTTGTCATAGCCCATTGCACGATGCATCGTGGCTTGGTTATCCCAAATCACCAGGTCATTAACTTTCCACTGATGTCGATAAGTGAATTCCCGTTGGGTCGCATGCTCTGTCAACCGCTTTAGAAAGATTCGAGATTCTGGAACCGTCCATCTCTCGATTATGCCGGCATGTGCAGAAAGATAGAGGGAAATGTTCTTGGTCCTAGGATGCCTACGAACTAGAGCCTGCCTGACAGGAATCATTGCTTCCTGCTGATCTTCTCGGAACTCCGTAAAACCAAGTTCACCTCTAGAATAGAGCTGACTGTGACGAGTAACTTGGCCAAGGCATTTCTGCTGAGTATTCTCATCCAATGCATTCCAGGCAGCCCTCATGTCCGCAAACTCTGTATCCCCTTCCGTAGCTGGAATGATCTTAGCCGAAAGGATTGAATATTGTGCTGGAATCGCCTTAAACGAACTGTCTGAGTGCCAAAGCATATTTCCTAGGGAAAACAGCCTCTTTGGATCAACAGCGCCCATTTTTCCACCAGTACGATCCAGATTGGAAATATCGTTTAACTCCATCTGCAATCGCCGATCATCTTGCTTCATGTAATCGCCGGTAGCCAACTCCAAATCACCAAAGTATCGACTAAATCGAATATGCTGCTCATCTGTCAATACTTGATTTGGAAAAACCAGCACTGCAAACTTATCCAAGGCGCTCAAGAGAGCTTCGACAGTTTCAGAAGTGAGAGGTTTCGCTAATGAAACGCCCTCTACATTGGCGACAAAAACAGTGGATTTAGGATTCAGGGGAATGACTTTAGGGAGCAATTATATTTCTAATAATAATTTTGGATTCAATGCTGAAATTTGAAACTTAACTTTCCTAAACACAATCCATAAATTGAATGGATGGTTTTTTAAAGTTTTTTAAAATCTTTTAGACAATGGATTCAACATGATCATCAGAAAAGTCACCCCTTTAAACAGCCCAAATAACGGATCACAACCAATTGATCTGGAAATCGAAGAAGGTAAGATCACTCGCCTGGGACTTCAGTTGGACAATCCAAAGGAACTTAAAGAATATGCATTTGAAAATGCCTTGATTTCAAAAGGCTGGGTGGATCTGCACGTACACGTCTATTTTGGGGCGACCGACATTTCCATCCGACCTGAACAGGCTGGACTTGAAACTGGAGTGACGACTCTGGTTGATTGCGGTTCTGCAGGGGAGGCCAACTTTGTCGGGTTTTCAGAATTTATTGCTAAACAAGCCAAAGAGAGGCTTTTTGCTTTCTTGAACATTGGCAGTATTGGGTTAGTAGCCTGTAATCGAATCAGTGAACTTTCACTCGGCTTTCGCTCCGTAAATGTAGAGCGAACTTTAAAAACCATTGGGAATTATCCCGACCTAATTCGGGGGATCAAGTGTCGGGCTAGTCAGGTGATTACTGGAGACTTAGGAGCAGAAGCTGTTCGAGTCGCAAGAAAGGTAGCCCGTGTAGCAGGATTGCCCCTAATCGTTCATGTGGGAGAACCACCACCCCTGCTGGAAGACGTTCTGGATCTCCTTGAGAAAGGGGATGTTGTTACTCATGCTTTCCATGGGAAACAGGGAGGTAATCTGATGGAGGATCCAAGGTCACTTACCGCTGTTCACGAAGCCCGTGCTCGAGGGGTTTTGCTAGATGTAGGACATGGTGCAGCCTCTTTTTCCTTCAAGGTCATGCGTTTTGCGAGAGAACAGGGAATCGAAGCAGATCTGATTAGTACCGACCTGCACCGCAACAGCATCAAGGGACCTGCCTACGACCTGCCAACAACTCTTTCAAAACTTTTTAATCTTGGGATGCCATTGGAACAAGTCATTGCTGCAGGATCAACAAGACCTTCTTCATTTTTAGATCCTACTGAGAGTGAGGATTGGTTGAAAGTTGGCCAAAACGCAGACCTAACGGTGTTCCGGGTAGATGAAGCAAATATTTCAGTCGAAGATAGCCTTGGGGATCATCTCACTTTAACTCAATTGATTCGTCCACTGCTCGCTGTTCAGGGGTCAAATCATGCTGAGTGCAATCTACGATTCCAGTGAAATTGTGTTTGACCAAAAATCTAGCACCAATGGTCTGGTAGGATCGGCTGGCCATTGTTGAGCTTGCCTGCAATCCAGTTTGCTTGTCGAACCCCATCTCGATAACTCGAGTGCTGAAAAGGCACTCTATCAACAGTCCCGGCAAAAGCGTCAACCAGAGCGTCACAGAACCCCTCAGAGTCCTCAACTAGCATAGTTGGCATTTGCACTTTAGGAGCATGATGGACTGGTTCGAAATAGGAGAGGGTTTTCTCCACGGACTTTCGATCAGACGCTGTGCTTCGCAAGTGATCGTTGAATTCTTCAAGGGGGTAGTTACTAGTCTGTGATGCCCTTTTCAGAGAGTTATAATGAAGCGCAGGGGTATAGTGGAGTGCGGCTGCCGCCGATCTACAGGCCGCTGTCCAAAGGGCTAATTCGCCACCAAGTAAACAGATTCTTTCCACGTCCACTTCGTCACGACCTCTCAAAAAGTCCATCACAGATAGACAATCTCCAGCAATATCCCGATAAATATAGGAATTCTCAGCATCAATCCCCAAGGTCAATAAACCTGGATATGCGGCAGTAAATGGATCATCAGAGAGTCGTTGGCCTCGATGACACAAGGCTACACAGATATATTTACAACGCTCTTCGAATGGTGGGATGTGGACCACACTCCCATAGTTTGGGAGATGGTAGATGACTGGGAACGGCCCACTACCTCTTGGCACACTATAATAAGCAAATATTCGATAGCCTTTCAAACTCGTTAGCCACAAGCCGTAAACAGTGAATTGAGGTTTGCTACGAATAGTAAGTTCTTTCAATTCCGGCGTTGGGCTTACTGATTTTAAGTCGTTTTCAATACCAGTCCAGAATTGATCAAAGTCCTTTGGTTTCATGTTTCCTTGTATTTGCGGAGCTTGGCGACTCAAGATCGAGCTGGTTTCAGATGGCTATCGAAAAAAGCATCTACCACATGATCATGCTCATGATGATTGGCGTCATGGCCATGCCCTTCGTATTCGTAGAGCTTTTTATTCGACGTACTAATCTTTTCCATCAAAGGATAGGCAGTTTCTGGGGGACAGACGTCGTCTTGAAGACCAATGTAGACGATGATGGGACATTGAATGCGCTCCGCAAAATTGAAGCAGTCATAATAATTCCAAGTATTCGCTACGACGGAACTTTGTTTTGGGTGAATTCCAAGATAATCGTTGATCTCCTCATACGGATACGTTCGGGTCAATTTAAAAGCGTCCACGACCCCGGCCAGGTAAGGGGCTCCAGCTGAAGCTGCTATGACTTGCTGACGGAGTGCGGATACAACTAGAGTCAAGGCACCACCCTGGCTGCTCCCTTGGATTCCAATTCGTTCAGAATCGACCTCAGGTTGCTCAAGCAAAAAATCAATCACTCTCACTGCATCGATGTAAAACCCCTTGTAGCCGTAATTGTCTCGATCATTGATGTTGTGGGTTAACAATCCGGGATATCCGGGATTGAATGAGCCATTACTGCGTAATTTGCCACGTGGCGCAGCTCCAAAGGTCGCATAACCTTGTGCAGCGTGTGATTTTGGTAAGGTCGGCTCACTGATATAGCCCGGATAGAAAACACGTGCAGGAAGAGGTATGTTTCTCTCTCTGGGCAGACAATACCAGCCTGCGATTCGCAAACCATCAAGACTGTCATATTTTACTTCGAACACCTCCACCTCCTCACTGGAGCGCAAAGAATCCAACTCAATCGAGGCATTCAATGGGATTGAGTCCACTTCCTCCATGATTTCCTGCCAAAACTGATCAAAGTCATTCGGTTTGACGACTTCCGTAGGATGAGCTGATAAATTTGGTTTGGGCACGAAACTCCTTTGTGTAAAGAAAATCGTTGATTCAGAGTGATGGCAAAAGAGAAAGAAAATTAATCGATTGCCTTGAGAATCTGCTCCAACACAATCTGCGTCTCTTCATCACTAACCGTCATTGGATTTAGCAGGATGGCGTTTATCTTCTCGGAGGGAGCAACAGATACAGCGGGTTCGCATGCCATCAATTGATCTACAAGTTTATCCTTTGACAAATTTTCGGGAAGTTGAACTAGGGCTCTTGGGACCGGTTGTCCTGCTTCATTGGGATAATCTCTTTCGGCTGAGAGTTTACCTCTTCCGTTCAAGCCTTGGATCCAGGCCTGAACGCGCTGTTCATAAACTTCCAGCAACTGTTCGTGATCAAGGCTTACATAGCGTTCTACTGCCGCCAAGAGGCCCATCATTTCCTCCTTGCCGACCTTCATCGGCCTTCCCACACCATGATTGGGAGCACCCAAGACCCTGATTCTCTCAATCCATTCCGCCTTTCCAACTATGAGGCCCGATGCTTGCGGTCCTGACAAGTCCTTACCTCCGCTGAATATGGCAAGATCTGCCCCTAATTGTGTGTATTTCCAAAGATTGCTGACAGGAGGCAATTGGGCAGCTCCATCCACAATGACAGGCACACCCTGCTTTTTGGCGGATTGTATAACATCTTCCAAAGATAATTCACTTGGCTGATTCATCGCACCCTGAAACCAAAAAATAGCGACAGTCGAAGCACTGTAGGCGTTTTCCAAGTCTGCTAGGGAAGTTTCATCCATTGTCCCAATTTCTACCAAAGATGCCCCTGCTTGTTGTACAGCATAGTCGTAAGGATTCCGGTGCATTCTTTGAA
>PBZZ01000041.1 GCA_002730365.1 Deltaproteobacteria bacterium | reverse complement strand
CTAAAACACTTCTTGGTTAGAAGCTGCTGAGCAGCTTGTCTCTGAAGGATTCTCTGTTTGATACCGTACTGACGGTCATCTTCTGAAGGCGTTTCTGGTAATCACTTTCATAAGTGCGGTTACGTATCGACTCCATGGCAGCATCGTAAGATTGCTGATCTTTATGGACCACGATTGTCGCGCCCATGATTCCATGACCGTATCCACAAATTTCCGCACATTGAATATCGTATATTCCCGTCCTGTTGGGTTCAAACCAGCCGGTAATCGTACGACCGGGGATTGTATCCTGTCGCAGTCGGAAGGCTGGAACAGAGAAATTATGCAGGACGTCGCGAGATTCCAGTTCGAAGTGGTAGACCGTGTCTTTCTTGACATGCAGGTCATTGACCGTAGATATATCGTCCTCAGTATCTAATTTGCCGTCAGGGCCCGAATGAATAAAGAACCAACTCCATTGTTGTCCCACTACTCGAATCTTATCCTCTGCCTGGGGTAAGGTTTGTTTCACATCTACCCAAACCATCACAGTAAAAATAATGATGACCACGTCAAGTGCGATCACAGAGTAGTGAGGATAGTGAGTCCATTTCTTTTGAGAGTGCGGATCACCTGAAATGTAAGCGGCACGAACACCCTCTCTGCGGCGGAAACGCACCATGAAATAAGTCATCACCGCCAATACCATCACGAACCAGAAGCCAACAATGACTGTGATCATATCGAACAGGAAGTCTATGTCACCAGCATACGTTGAAGCACCAGGCACAAAATATTCAATCATTTTAACTCTCTACAGCACATACAAGATAACGGCTATGATGAATAGCGCACACCCCGCGGCAACGAGTTTGAAGGCTTTACTGGCCAACTCGTCGCTGTCGAGTTTCTTCATGATATGGTCTTCCATCCTACCTCATAGAAATATTCGATCTAACGTCAAAACCACACACCAGGCAGGCAGATAAATGATTGATGCGAAAAACACCTTTCTCGCGTTCTGCTCATTGCGGTGCAGCCAGAATCGAAGAGTTGGCAACAAGAAACCGACTCCTAAGAGTGTGGCAACAACTAGAAAGAAAGGTCCTGCCTGCTCAAACCAGAATACGGAAGCACTGGCTAGAATCAGTAGGGCGATATGCAGCACCATGTGTACTGCAGTCAGGCGGCCATCTTCATCAATGTTGGAGAGCATCCGGAATCCGCCTTTGCGGTATTCGTCCCGATACATCCAAGCGATGGCAAAAAAATGTGGCATCTGCCAAAGATAAAGTACTGTAAAGATTGGGAGTGCTTCCCACTCTAAAACTCCGGTTGCTGCGCTCCAACCCATCAGTGGAGGCAGAGCTCCGGTTATGGCACCAACCCAAGTGTTAGCAGCTGTTTTTTGCTTCAGTGGGGTGTAGAGCAAAAGGTATGTCAGGTGCGTCACAGCACCCAAAAGTGCAGTGAGCCAGCCGGCGAATGCAAAAAGATAGCTAAAGCCAACAATGCTCAGCGTCGCCCCTAATAGAATAGCTTCTTCTTCGCCGACTCGCCCCGTTGGAATTGGGCGCTGACGAGTTCTAGGCATATGAGCGTCTTGCTTACGCTCAAACCACTGATTGAGTACATGCGCACCACCACCGATCAGAAGTGTACCAAGAATTAGGTGAAAGATCTTTGTTGGATCGCTGGTAACTCCGGGCAGGTAGTATCCCATCATCGCACTCAGCACCACCATGCATAGCAACCGTGGCTTGCAGAGTATCCAGTAGTCGCCAAGGCGGCTACGCCACTGATCAATAGGGGAGAGAAACGTGATTGACTTAGATCTCATAGAATCCTTAAATGTTTACTTATAAATGGGATTACACAAAACCAGTGCGCTTCTCGCAAGATAAAAAAAACCAACTCTTTCTAATTTTCATAGAATCAAATATTCTAATTTTACTTTTTTTGTTCTAGCGGCGGTCAACAAATCCCCAACTTTCTGGTAATGCCCAATTTTTATCTGGAATTTCCATCCGCAAGCTGGTGAAATAAAGGAAGTTTTTTTCATAGACAAATTCTCCAAATTATTCTCAATTCTTCATCTTATGAGGCATCTGTACCGAAACTGATTTACCCCAGGTCAGAAATATGAGGATTGTCAAGTGAGCAACAAGGAAAGGTAATCATGAAATTTAAGGTTGTTTCGGCTGATGCGACAGATCTGTCACAAACCAGTGACGATCCGAAAGTGCGTATCAAAGGATTGATTGAGAGTAGCCCTGTTTTTTTATTTATGAAGGGCACCCCTGAAGCGCCACAATGCGGGTTTTCCTATCGCGTCTGTGAAGTCCTACGAGAATGGAAAGTGCCATTTCGATCCTTCAATGTCTTGGCAGATCCTGATATTCGACAAGGTATCAAAGAGTTCACAAATTGGCCTACTATCCCTCAACTCTATGTCAATCGAGAATTCGTTGGTGGATGTGACATCATAGAGCAACTCTCACAATCCGGTGAACTACGAGAACTACTGCAAGAAGCGTATCCTGAGCAAAACTTTGAGCCTCCTCCTCCTCCCGCCCAAATTCAGGCCATATCACCCACACAAGCCAAGCAAATGCTGGAAGAAAACTCCGCGTTAACGGTACTGGACATTCGTGAGCCTGATGAGCGAGAATATGCAAAGCTGGAACGGTCCCAAGTACTGGATCACAAACTTGCTGATGAAATCTTGAACCAATGGGATGCGAACACTCCCCTGCTACTGATGTGTCATCGCGGTATCCGGAGTATGGAAGCTGCACAATTCTTCATTTCCCGTGGTTTTCAACAGGTTTTCAATATTGATGGTGGCATCGATCGTTGGTCTGACGAAGTTGATTCCAATATCCCACGCTACTAAGTATTTTCTGAAAAAATGAACTCACCTACAATCGAACTGACACCAAGAGCAGCTGAGGTTTTTCAAGAAGCTTGTTCGTCAGAACAGAAAAGCCTAGCAGAGTCCCGTCTGCGCATTGGAGCTAAGCCAGGAGGTTGCTCCGGCTATAAATACGAATTGGAATGGAANGCCGCTACAGATCAACTAGAGAGTGATCTTCTACTTGAATCACAGGGGGTGCAAATNCTGGTTGATCGTCTCTGCCTGGAGGAGGTTCTCGGNCCTCTAAAGATTGACTACAGTGACGCCAACCTTGTTGAACAGGGATTCGTGTTCATTCAGCTNAGTAGCGGACGCCAATGTGGCTGTGGTGAGTCATTTACTCCAGTTCGTGACCTCCCCGCTTATGCCTGATTTGCTTGAACTGATCGCCAGTGGGACCTGCTTTGGTCTCTTCGTCTACAAGTGGATCATTATCATTGCTGTCGTCCTAACATGGGTCAGTGCAGACCCCTACAATCCGTTCGTATCATGGATCAACCGCGTCACTCGGCCTTTCTGGTATTGGTGCGAAAGATGGCTACCGCTCACCATGAGACACTTCAGTGCCTATTTTTCTCTACTACTGGTAATTTTTGGACAGGCGCTCATTCCAGCGTCTGTCCGTTCGATCAATTTGTTTCTGCAGGGAATAATTGAAGTCGATGCTTTGGCACTTCAGTTTGGTGGGCACCTGATCCAGTCTACTAGTATCATTGCCCAAAGTGTTTTCTTCTTCTTCATGCTGATCTTAGGTTTTTGGTTCTTCCTGACCCTGATCAATCCTGCTTACAATAATCCTATCGTTCAGGTCCTCCATACTTTGGCAGACCCACTGCTCTCTCCACTACAACGTTATCTTCCTCGAATGCGCTTCGACATCTCCCCTCTAATTGGTGTGGCGCTCTTCTATCTACTCAATGCCTATGTTGTACATCCTATTGCCTTCTACGGTGGGATGCTCTCCCAACCTATCCAACTCTGTGTCTACTGACTCTCCAGAAAAATGGTCGAATTTTTGAAAGGGTTATAGCAGACGTCAACCCGAACTGACTGAGCTATGAACCTTTCCCAACGCCTGCTTTCTGCCCTACTCATCTGCCTTGGTATCAGCCTCCCATTCTCAGCAGTATTGGGCCAAGAAAGTTCGCTAGACCAGTGTTCTTCGGAAAAACGTCGTGCATTGCGACTTCAGGGTTTACTGGAAGATGTCATTGCCTGGCGTTGTGGTGATTTTCCAAAAGCTCGCATTCTAGCCCACTTGGAGGAATCATCCGTCCTGGAGGGAGATGAGGGAACCAACATCACAATTCAGCTAAACCGCCAACCTGCCTCCTCCGTCCGAATCAGCTTACGTAGCGTGCTGGCTGATGAAGTAATTCTAGACACAGACGAACTGACTTTCACAACAAGTGACTGGAATCAGCCACGCCACATTCCCATCAAAAGTATTGATGACGATATTGCAGATGGTGATCGTGCAGTAACTTTACAGCTTGCTGTAGCTGCCACGGAAGATACTCGCTTCCGACAAATTACCCCTGTTGGTCTTGTTCTGCAAAGTTTGGATAACGATGTAGTTGATTGGTCTGTAACTCGCCAACCTGGTCGACTACAAGAGGGAGGGGTTCCTATCATATATGAAATTTCCCTACTCAGTCGCCCTATGAATCCCGTCACTTTACGGGTGGACAACAAGCATCCTGATTTCATTCGGGTTGCTCCAGATGAAATTCAAATTACTCCTGACAGCTGGCCAAAACCTGAATTACTTCGGGTTCAAGCAGTTGATGATCCCTTTGATAATCCAGACCGACCCGTAGAAATTCTTGCTTCAGTCAAATCAACCACAGATCAAAGCTACCTCAAGCTACCCCCACTTCGCTTACAACTGCTGGTCGAAGATGACGAAAATCCAGGAATTGCGATCAATCCAGAAAGAGGGGCAACGACTGAGGCAGGAACTCAAGCCAAATTTTACCTGAGATTGCGAAGCCAGCCGCGCAGTCCAGTCCAGTTGAAAATTGAGTCTTCAGATGACACGGAGGGGAAAGTCTCTTCTCAGGAAATGCGCTTCACAGCTGCTGACTGGGATCGCTCTCAGCAAGTAGTCGTAGAAGGGCTTGACGATCTACAGCGGGATGGTGACCAACCTTACGAGTTATCAATTACAGTAGATTCGACGGATGAGGCCTATCAGAAGCTATCCACACTCCAAATTCCATTGATCAACAGCGACGATGACATCGCTGAGTTGGAATTAGAGAGCAGTTCGGATCAGATTAGCGAAGAGGGTGAGAGTTCTGAGATATCCATTCGACTACTTAGTGAACCAAAGGGGGAAGTAATCGTACAACTCTCTCTGGATAAAGCTGATGAAGCCACACTATTTCCAAACTCACTCACCTTTGGCAAAAGCAACTGGAACGTTCGTCAACGGCTGCTGGTTGTTGGTAAAAATGACAATTTCGCAGATGGTGACCAGACCGTGATGGTTTTTGTGAGGGTACTTGGGGATAGTCCGGAATACTTAGCATTAGCATCACAGCAACTCACCCTAACCAATCGTGATGATGACATCGCAAGTATTCTGGTTCGAGCACCCGAACGACTCAGTACCAGTGAATCTGGAACTAGTGACCACTTTGAAGTGCTATTGCAGAGCAGACCTGAAGCTTCGGTGCGTATCCCTTTACGCACCTCTCAGCCAAACGAGGTCAGCATCAATCCAGAGGCAATCTTCATCCAGCCCGAAAACTGGGACCAACCTCAGCGAGTAACCATCCAAGGTTTAGACGATGAACGATTGGATGGTTCTCAATTTTTCTTGATAAATATTCTACCTGCTGAAAGTAACGATCAACTTTACCAAGGTCTGGACGCAACAGATTTGGTTGGTACCAATGAAGACAATGACCAACCAGGCATACTAACTTCAACAGGAAACCTGCGAGTAAGTGAAAGTTTCGGCGAAGACCAACTAAAGATCCGCCTGAATAGCCGTCCCAATGAAGCAGTACGTCTCCAACTCAAGTCATCTGCTCCAAATGAATTTTCTGTGTTACCAGAACAACTGATTTTTACTCCGGAAGACTGGAACCTTGAACAGAGCGTGACTGTTCGTGGCCTACCAGATGAGGTTGCAGAAGCTAGTTCAACCTACCAGCTATTGGTGTCCGTTACTCAGGGTGAAGAAAACTATAAGGGTTTGGACACTGTTGAGGTCATTGTTGCTGTTGAAGACCAGACCCCCGAGCTACCACCAACGATAATCAGAGCTATGAGCGGCCTACAATATGTTGCTCTTGCGGGTCGAATGCAACGTGGTGAGTACTCAGAAACAGGAACAGATTTGAATCTCAGCGGCCAAAGCCAAGGACTATACTACAATCATCATTGGGCCTCTCATATAACAGCCGGGGTTGCCCTAGAAAGAGCAGAATTGACTGGGCAGAATCATGCCCAGAATCGTAGTGTCGCAATTGAATTGGAAGAATACAGGCTGCAGGCATCCGGAGGCTACGCTTGGTATTTCTCGCCCGAATGGAGACTACAACCCGAATTACGCCTCTCCTACAATTTTCTATCTGCTAAACGGACAGAAGAGGACCCCAATCAACGCCTTGAGGAAACATTAGATGGTGGAATTTTTATAGGTCAGTTTGGTTCTGGCCTGCACTATTTAGCCAATAAAACCTTCTTTATTGGAGCAGGCATCTACCTTGATCCTAACAAGATTTCACTGGGGTTCGCCGATGCAAAAGGAAGTTATAACATCATATGGAGCAGTGAGTTCATGGTTGGGCTCCAATTCTGAACAAAACAAACCTTGTGAAACAATCTACACGCTACACCTACAGATTTCACGTACGTCTGTCTGAACACAACAAGATCGTGAAAACCCTTCCCTAGCTAATTCCCTTCGAGCAGATCATCTTATTCTTCGGCGATACCTAAGCAGGTTTTCAATACAGCGCGTCAATTTGTCGAAAAATTGACTTTGTCAACTTCTCTGGCAATTCATTTCCACAACTCGGCTAGCAGTTCGCCTGACGACTAGACCTCTCTGTCAACGGATTCACTCACAAAGCTTTTCCCCAACGATAGCGTAGACCTACCCCAAGTACGTTAGAACTAGTGTTGCGCACACCGTACAAGCCATATCCCGCAGAACGATGATGAATCCGGAAAGACAACTCTGCTTCTGGAAGTTGCGGTGGTGCTAAAGTGATATCCAGCGTCAGCAAATTCATAAAGTGTTTAGAAGATCTGCCTTCGGTTCGCTCTTGATCTGGGATCTTAGAAGCGTAAGAAACTCCTTCAGCAAAGCCAATCGTAGTCTTCACGTAGCGGTCCCATCGAAAGTTCTTCCATCGGAATACTACAGATGGACCGATCTCGCTGATTACCTTGGTTTGGCTTTCACGATAGTTGATGTTCAGAGCTGCTTCCAATTCCGTAACGTAAGATTCCAAATAACGGAACCACCAAAGCTTCCTTGAAATTCGTCGTGCGACTTCCACTCCATAAACCAGCTCATCTGTGTTCGGATAAGCCAAATCCAGAGCTTTGGAAGGATCGTGTGAATCCGTATAATTGATCAAGCCGATGTCATCTAGGTTGCTTTGCGCTGTCTGTCCCTTGAACAGCAACAGCCCCCAGGCATCTTCGAAGACTTGAGCACAAACTGACTGGATAGGAAGCAGAAAAAAACTCAAGCCTCCTGCTACCAAAAGCAGAAGGCGCAACTTTCGGAAGAAATACATGTAGGAAGGAGAGTGGCTGCGCAGGTAGGCTTACTCAGGCAAATGGAAAGTTTTCAGTTTGTCTTCTGAGTACTCTTCCCGGTCGTCGTAGCACTTCTTTAGCGCCTGCTGTGATACAGAAAGCACCTTAAATTCTTCGGACTCCTGATCCAATTTTCCTTCCGTGTCATAGTTATCCATGAACTTCATCAATCCTCCAGCCCCCTGGAAGTCTTTGAAATACACTTTGAGCCTGAATAGCAGTAGACAAGCCTTGATAATCTCTTCCTTATCAAGTTGTTCAAAAATTGGTTCGAGCCATTCAATGACTTTCTTCAAGGCAGCCTTGGCTTCATCAATTCGGCCTGCCTCTGAAAGCATTTCAGCTTTCACCATATTCAGTGAGGCCATTTTACGCACGTTGGCATACGGTGTATCTGCAACCTCTGACAGTCGTTTATGGGTCTCTATCGCTAAATCGTAGCTGAGCAATGCCATCTCAAGATCTCGTTCTTCACTCATGAATGCTGCTGGATCTTTAATTTTCTCTAGCACGCTCTGCATTCGCTCTTCCCATCCTTCTTGGAGTTGCTCCACGTTGAAGGGAGCGTTCCGATTAGACTGTGAGCGGAAATTCTCTAAAATATTGGTGGAGAATCCACAGCTAGTACAACTCGTCACGTCCAGCAAATTAAAATCGCAGAAATCCATCGATCCAGAAGGGCTTAGGTACTTTGGGATCCCAAAAATATTCTGCTTGGTAATCATGCTCCTGGCACGCAAAGACCAAAAATGAACCTTATCATTGCCGCAAGCAAAACAGTTGACGATGCGTCCAGTCAACGAGGATTTCTTCGGTGTGAGCCGATCATTAACTGTTGTGACCTCGTAACGATCTGGGTAGAGGATCTGAAGAATACCGTGTTGGTCCCCCAGTCTCTGGACGATGTCCACACGAATCGAGACACTCTTCTCATCCCACTTTTCCTGACGTTGTCCAGTCACCCTGCCTTCAACACGATCATAGAATTCTTCCTCTGAACCCGATTTGGAAATCTGGATGTAGACCGGCATGTTAGGGACCATCGCCCTAGGGTTCCGGAAAGTACAACGGGACTCTGAGAGTGAAGTCAGTCTCACCAAGGAGGCATTCTTACCAGCAGAGATTTTTGCCAATGGCTTGGTTGCTTCCAGCATTGCCCGTGCTGTCTTCCATAGCTTCGTGAGGATATTGCTGGTGAAGCCTAACAGACCGCCCGCATAGACGAAGAAGGTAATTTCTGTCTCTGACATTTTCCCATCTACGACCATCAATTCCGCAAGATACTTGAGAATAATAAATGATTGCTTGGGGTCAATTTTTCGTGCTTCCAGCGATGGAGTCTTACCTTGGCGAACAACAGCCATGATGTCATTAACCTGGTCACGATCTTCCAGAAAAGAAATGGCCTCCTTGAGAAATTCGAGTTCTGAGTCATCCACTCGACCGTCGGCCACAATCATGCCGGCAATAGCCCGTGCAAACCAAATTTTCTCCTCGATAGACATGGCTTCGGTATTAGGCAATTCCATGGAATCTCTCCTTTCGTGATTACAGAATAAGCACCTATGAGCAGTGAAGCTCACAGCAAACAGCAATTTTTGAGTTGAGCAAGAGTAACCCCATCTTTGGGGAGACGCAAAGAAAAAGCTTTGTGGCGTCAGAACCTGCCAGCTTCCCGGAAAGCAAAGGCACTCCAACCCTCTGCCTCTGTCGAAGCACAAATACGCAGACCGTGTTTCGCTAAGGCAGTTGCGAGTGGTGCTTCCTGCTCTGTCAGAAGACCACTACAAATCAAGGTTCCACCAGTTGCTTTCAGTCTTGCCAAGTCCACCACCGCAGATTTTAGCTCCTCTAACAACATGTTGCTGATTACCAACGGGGCCGTTTCGTCAATCACGTTGGCCGTACCAACAACTCCCCAAAAATATTGCCCCTGCTGATTCAGCTCAAAATTGTGAGAGGCCTCTGGTAGAACTACAGGATCATTGTCACAAGCTATAATTTTTGAAATTCCGAGACGAGCCGCAGCTAAGCCAAGAATGCCTGATCCTGTACCCACATCAACGAGGCTGGCCGGCACCTGAGTTTCCTGCAAGATAACCAGTTCGAGCATCTCCAGTGCCAAGCGCGTAGAGACGTGAGTTCCTGTCCCAAAAGCCTGCCCTGGCTCCAGCCAGATTACCTGACGATTCTCAGGCAGCTCTCTTTCGTACCAGACAGGCGCAATCAATAGAGTTCGACCAATTTCTACAGGCTGAAAATGAGCATGCCAACCTAAACGCCAATTTTCATTTGGGCAGAGTCGATGCTCCACTAACTCTAGCTTTCCAATTGCTTGCGGATACTCGTTACGAAAACGAGAAATCCACTCACCAAGTTTTTGTGGCTCGGTCAGGTAGCATTTCAGCCTTTGTTCGCCATCGGCTTCTTGAAGAACCTCACAGCCTGCCACACCCTGCTCAAAGCAAAAGCCTATCCAGAGATCNGCTAGATCTTCTGCCACGCTGAANACGCCTTCCTGGTAGTTTTCCGNCTTANTCACTCGCGTGTCTTNTCAAGATAGACTTTAAAACCATCTTCCAAGAGTCCTCGTAACCGTGGATCTTTTTTTTCCNCTGCCAATTTGCACTGCTGACAGCGACAACTTACATGATGCGTCTTTTGGAATCGTTTGATACGCACTCGGGTCAGGTCTTTCCCCTCTGTTTGCATCTGGCGCAGCACCTTCTCCACCTGTTCCATAACCTTGTGCAGAACAATTTCCTCGTGCTTTGGAAAACCACGTTCTGCGGATTTACGGCCGAACATTTGCCTCTCCTGTTACCAGTTGGGACTGTAAGTGTTGCCAGCTTTGCTCGTAAACTGACAATGTCTGCTCTAGCAATTTATTCGGATCAAAACGTTCCAAAGACTGCTGACGGGCATTCTGACCGAACTCTGCAATGCGTTCTGGACTTTCCAGCATCCACTCCAGAATTTCTGCCAGTGCTTCTGCGCTCTTATCTTTTGCGATTCGGCCTGTAAAACCATCCTGAATGATCTCAGGTAAAGCTCCGGTAGGAAAAGCAACCACAGGCGTCCCCACAGAGAAAAATTCAACAGCCACACGGCAAATCACTTCAGAATCGATAGAACTAACCACGCCAATGTCAATGTGACGCATAATTTCCTGAACATCCTCACGATAGCCATACAAGTAGACACTCTGCTGAAGGTTCGATTCAACTAAATCTTGCAAAAGTCCTTGCCATTCTGCCTCTGTTTCACTTGTGTCGCGGTAGAGCATCAGCAGTACTATGCCTGGAAAACGCTTTCTCAGTGTGACAAAACTTTTCAGAAGAATCCTTTGCCCCTTGACTGGCCGAATACGCCCTACAATACCAATGACTCGACGGTGCTTTGGAATACCTAACCGATCAAGACACTCTAATCGAGATTGTTGAGCTTCACTTTCTCCCTTTACGCCAATTGTACTTGGGTTAACGGGATAGTAGATAACATGAAGACGCTCTGGTGGAAGATTAAGGACTTGGCGAAGTTGGGAGGCAATTACCTGCGCTGGTACAATCACGGACTCAATCCAATCCTCATGTAACCGACGATTTAGCCAATGATCACGAAGTGGTCGAGTTGTACCGCGGGTACGGATTAATGCAAAACTTTTCAGCCGCTGCCGAAGCAACACGAGCAGGGGGAATCCCTCAGATCGGTGAGCATTGACAATCTGAATCTGCTGTTCCTCAATCAGGGATTTCAACCGTTGGTAGGCACGCCAAAGTCGCCAGGGATTTGAAGAACTAAGTGGGATATCCGTAATGATTGGCAGGTTCCAATTACGCAGCTTTGTCTCATTCAGCGAATTGGGGAGGGTCAGCACCCAAACTTTGTGCCCAGCATTCAGTAATTCTCTTGCGAGGGTAGCCGCATAGGCAGCCTCCGCATTCCACCAGCGCACGTTGCTGGTGATCAGGATACGCATCAAGGCCTAGAAATCGGCATGGCCGGGCACTCTTGGGAAGGGGATCACGTCACGAATGTTCTTCATGCCTGTCACGAATTGAACAATTCGCTCAAAGCCAAGGCCAAAACCTGAGTGAGGCACAGAACCGTAGCGGCGAAGATCCAGGTACCAACCGTACTCTTCCTCTGGCAAATCTAACTCACGAAAGCGTTTTTGTAATTGTTCAAAGTCATCTTCACGCTGAGAACCACCAATGATCTCCCCAATTCTTGGAAACAAGACGTCCATTGCTGCCACTGTCCGGCCATCTGAATTCTGCTTCATGTAGAATGCTTTGATATCACTTGGGTAGTCTGTCAAAACGACGGGACAGCCATAGTGCTGCTCTGTCAGATAGCGTTCGTGTTCTGACTGTAGGTCTGCACCCCATTCTACTGGAAACTCAAAAGTCTGTTCTGATTGCTGGAGGATCTCAACCGCTTCTGTATAAGACACGGTCTGGAATTCGGATGACACGATGTGCTCCAACGTTGCACAAAGTTCTGGATCGTACATTTTCTGCAGGAAAGCTAGATCTTCTGAGTGGCGTTCGAGGCAACTGCTGAGCAAGAATTTTAGGAAGTCGGTAGCTAGTTGAACCAGATCCGGCAACTCGCAGAAAGCCACCTCTGGCTCAATCATCCAAAACTCCGCAAGGTGTCGGGATGTATTGGAATTTTCTGCGCGAAACGTTGGTCCAAAGGTGTAGACATCACCAAACGAACACGCAAATGCCTCTACATTTAACTGGCCTGACACTGTCAAGAATACGGGACGATCAAAAAAGTCAGCGCTGTAGTCGGGCTTGCCCTGAGAATTTAGAGGCAGTCGTTGATCCAACGGCAGAGTAGTAACTTGAAACAATGCCCCTGCCCCTTCTGTATCGCTGGCAGTGATGATGGGTGTGTGAATGTAAAGAAATCCACGTTCCTGAAAGAAACGATGGACGGCATCAGCGAGTGTATTTCGGATTCTGAAGACAGCGCCAAAAGTATTGGTTCGTGGTCGGAGGTGGGCAATTTCGCGCAGAAATTCGAGGGTGTGACCTTTTTTTTGAAGCGGGTAGCCCTCTCCCGGTGATCTGCCGTAGATTCGGATTTGCTGAGCTTGTACTTCGAAGGCTTGTTCCTTACCAGGAGACTCAACCAGTTGACCAATCACTTCAACCGCTGAGCCAGTTGTTAATTTGGCGATCTCTTCGTAATCGGGTAACTCTGCATCAGCGATGATTTGGATTCCTGACTGTGTTGAGCCATCATTTAAATTGAGAAAAGAAAATTTCTTTGAATTTCGTACTGTTCGTAGCCAACCTCGTAAACAAATCTCCTGACCAACTAAATCCGAAGACAGTGCTGCTAGACGAGTCCGTTGACTCATAGCATGCCCCGTAGTTTCTTAGACACATCAATCTCAATACTCTCAACTAGACCCGACAATTCCTTGACATCCATCAGCATGCTCTTGCGATCTGGCATGATCGCATAAAGGTACTTGACGTATTCAGGTAACATCTTCAGATAGATCTGGTTCCGGTCAAAACGAATTTGCTTGCTCAAAAAAAGTTCTAATTGTCCCCTAGACATGTGCTTGAAGACATCAATAAAACCTGTTGAACAGGTCTCTAATTCCTTACTAACATCTTTTGGATAAAAGTCTGAAAACCGCTTGCGAGAAGTCATGATTCTAGAAAACAGCAACATCGTGATACAGACGACGGTACCGTTCACCCAGTCAATCCCGTACATCCCAACATACCCAAGCAAGAAGTAGCATGCACCAATGATCGAGCCTGTTAATTGAAGAGCAAGACGCACTCTCTCCACAGCCAAAAACTTGAAATTATATTTGCGCTCTTTGACGAAGAACCCAAGGCCGTCTGTGAAACTATCAACCCCCATCACCAACTCTTCTGCTGAAGCCAGTCGATTCTGGAGTTCTGTCTCGAGTTGCTTCTTCTTTTCGGCTGCGCGCGCATTGAGAATTTCCTGGGATATATAGCGCTTCGTGGCCTTCAGCTTCTCGACTAATACTCCCAGGAATTCAAATGGATTCTCCGAACTCATCTGGTTTTGCTTGAACTGGGACTTAGCCTGCAGATAGTTGATGACCTCGTCATAAAGGCGCAGACGTTTCTTGCGTGCTTTCTTAGAACCTGTACGGCCACTGCGAGCCTCATATTCGGCATCTTCTTGGGCTTCAATGACCATTTCCTTGCGAATCAGAAGCGTAAAGATTTCGGAACAGACGTCGCCATGGTTTTTGTTCATGTCGAACATCTTAGAGAAAATCTCACAAATCACATAACTGGTTCCAGAAAATTTGCGATCACCAATCTCTACGTCGGACTTCTCCATGTTGTAGAAAGACTCCAACAGGTAGTCGAGCATGTCCTGTACGTAGCCAACGTAGTCCTCAGTATTGACACTTTCATTGACGAGAGCCACCCAGCTGAGAGCCGCAAAACGCTGTGTCTGCTCGTTGTCGAGCAGCATTTCGAGGGCATCAATGAAGTAGGGAAGCTTCTTGAGTGTATTCGTACTGGTATAAACAAAGTCAGAGACCGTGACAGCTGCCGCTTTCGGATCTACCTCTTTCTCGAAAAGAACGACCATTCGGGTCGCTAGATCTTTGGCAAAACTCTCCGGAATCGCATCCTCATCAGGCTCTCCTGCCCCTCCACCTTCTTCATCCAGAAGATCATCATCAAAATCAGTATCTTCTCGCATACTCCCTCATGTTCAGCACATGTATGGAATTGGCTTTATCGCAAAGCTGGCGGTGTCGCTTCCGCTTGCAATTGAACTAAAAAATCTTCGAAGAGTAACGTCTGCTGTTCTTTAGACCCCAGTCGTCGAACCGTCACAGTTTTTTCTTCAGCCTCTCGTCTTCCAAGTGCTAGCAGTACAGGCACTTTCTGTAGGCTGTGTTCCCGAACTTTGTAGCTAATTTTCTCATTTCGCAAATCAACCTCAGCACGCAGGCCCGCAGCCAATAGTTGGTTTTGCAAATCCAGTGCATAGTCATTGGCTTCCGTAACGATCGTTGCCAAGACAGCCTGTGTCGGAGCCAGCCACAATGGGAAGCGTCCAGCAAACTGCTCAACTAAAATACCTAGAAACCTCTCAAAGGAACCGAGAATCGCACGGTGCAGCATCACAGGTCGGTAACGCTGTCCATCTTCTGCGACATAGCTTGCATCCAGGCGTTCTGGCAGAACAAAATCCACTTGCAGAGTTCCACATTGCCAATCCCGACCGATTGCATCACGCAACACGAACTCTAGTTTTGGCCCATAGAAAGCGCCTTCTCCTGGATTCAAAGTGTAATCCTGACCCGCCGCTTTTGTTGCTGCTAGCAGCGCTGATTCTGCGCGATCCCAAATCTCATCAGAACCAGCACGAACCTCAGGGCGATCTGAAAATTTTACGTGGAAGCTTTCAAAGCCAAAGTCTTGATAAATTGTCGAGAGCAACTCAATAAAGGCCTTGGTTTCTCCCTCAATCTGGCCCTCTGTACAGAAGATGTGTGCATCATCCTGAGTAAAAGCACGTACGCGCATCAACCCGTGTAGCGCTCCATGTGGTTCATAACGATGGCAAGAACCAAACTCAGCAAGACGTAACGGAAGATCACGGTAGCTCTTGATCCCCTGGCGGAAGATCTGCACATGCCCTGGACAGTTCATGGGTTTGAGAGCCAAAGAGCGTTGATCTTCGCTATGCCCTTTGCCACCCTCATCCACTTCGGCGATAAACATATGCTCCCGAAATTTTTCCCAATGGCCTGATTTCTCCCAGAGCAATCGGTCCACCAACTGTGGGGTCTTTACCTCTACATAACCTGCTTTTTCCAGGCGCTGACGCATGTACTGCTCGCAAATTCTGTACAGCGTCCAGCCCTTTGGATGCCAGAATATGGAACCCAAGGCTTCGTCTTGGAAATGAAACAATCCCATCTCACGACCAAGTCGTCGATGATCTCGCCGCTCTGCTTCCTCCAGTTGATGCAGATAGCCATTGAGTTCTTTCTCATTGGACCAAGCGGTGCCATAGATGCGTTGGAGCATCGCGTTTTCAGACTTCCCACGCCAATAGGCTCCTGCCAATTTCATTAACTTAAAGCCTTGGCCCAAACGGCCTGTTGAAGGTAGGTGCGGCCCTCGACACAAGTCAATAAACCCTCCCTGGCGATAGAGGGAGATCACCTCATCTTCTGGGAGATCACGAATGATTTGCGCCTTATAAATCTCTCCTTGCTCTTCAAAAAAATCGATCGCCACGTCCCGCTCCCAGACTTCTCTTTGAATAGAAATATCTTCTTTCACTAACTCTCGCATCCGGCCTTCAATCCGTTCCAAATCATCAGGAGTGAAGGACTCTTCACGGGCAAAATCATAATAGAAGCCATTCTCAATCACCGGACCAATAGTGA
This sequence comes from Deltaproteobacteria bacterium, assembly GCA_002730365.1. Next base: position 4,223 of record PBZZ01000041.1, on the reverse strand, counting down.
CCTGAGTTTCTGGGTAGAGTTCTTTAACGGCCTGGGCCATCACATGTGCCGCATCATGGCGCAGCAACTCTACGCCATCAGGCTGAGTTCGTGTTATGATTTCGATCTGTGCCTGATTGGGCAATTCAAGGTAGATATCACTGAGCTGTTCATCAATACGAACAGCTACTGCATCTTGTGCTAAGCGGCGACCGATGGTGTTAGCCAGGTCCAATCCTGTGGCACCTTCGGGTAATTGACGGGATGAACCATCGGGCAGGAAAACTTCAATCATGGAAAAAGTTATTGCGAACTGTTGGGAAAAATATCGTTGTGATCTGGTCAGGCAACCGTTTCAGTACCGTCTGTCGGAAGTTCTTCTCCAACAGTGGTGGACACCTCAAGTAAGGCTGGGTGGTGTTCCAAGGCAATGTTAAGGGCGTCATTCACGTTATGTACCGCTCGAATTCGCAGTCCGTCTGTAATTTCAGCTGGAATTTCAGCCAGATCTTTCTCATTTTCCACAGGGATTACAACCGTTAAAAACATGCCCCGACGAGCAGCTAGTAGTTTCTCCTTCAACCCACCTATTTCTGTGACATGTCCCCGGAGAGTGATCTCGCCTGTCATCGCTACTTCGTTGCAAACTGGAATCTGGGTAAAAGCACTAACAATCGCTGTGATCAAAGGCAACCCAGCAGACGGACCATCTTTGGGAGTAGCTCCTTCAGGCAAGTGAATATGTAGATCTCGCTTTTTGAAGAGCTTATGATCAATGCGAAGTGACTCTGCATTGCTGCGCACCCATGAATATGCAGCTTTGGCGGACTCCTGCATAACGTCACCCAATTTGCCAGTCAGGGACAGCTTACCACCTCCAGGCATCAGTCCAACTTCTACTAGCATGGTTTCTCCACCGAGTGAAGTGACGCCTAAGCCCATTGCCACACCTACCTCATTGCTCTCGTTCTTACGGTCCCTAGGGGGATGTGGTACCCCCAGGCACTTGTGTACCAATTTCGGCGTCACCATCATGTTCTTCTTCTCTTCAGAACGAACCAATTGGGTGACCACTTTCCGACAGATCTTGCCAAGCTCCCGCTCCAGATTACGCACACCGGCCTCACGAGTATAGCTTCGAATCACTTCTTCTACTGCAGCTTTGCGGAAACGCAACTGTTCCGCTACCAAACCGTGCAGTTGTCGTTGTCTTGGAATGATAAAATCTTCTGCAATCCGAATTTTTTCCAGTTCAGTGTAACCCGACAAGCGAATCACCTCCATCCGATCCAGCAAAGGAGCAGTGATCTGCTGAGTAGAATTGGCCGTACAGATGAAAAGTACGTCTGACAGATCGTATTCAACTTCTAGATAGTGATCCGTGAAGGTGTTGTTTTGTTCTGGATCCAAAACTTCAAGCATCGCCGCTGAAGGATCACTGATCACGCTTTGGTAGAGTTTATCGATTTCATCAATCAACAGTACTGGATTGTTGCTACCCGCCTTGCGTAAAGACTGAATGATCTTTCCCGGCAAGGCACCGATGTATGTTCTACGGTGACCACGGATCTCTGCCTCATCACGTACACCTCCAAGGCTCATCCTGACAAACTTGCGATCCAACGCTCTTGCGATTGACTTTGCCAAGGACGTCTTACCCACTCCTGGAGGACCAGTTAAACAGATGATCGGCCCTTTCAAAGATCCTCGCAGGTGAGCTACCGCAAGATATTCGACGATACGCTCCTTGACCTTTTCCAGTCCGTAGTGATCTTCATCCAAGACTTTCTGCGCACGAATTAGATCAAAGTTATCTTGGGTCTTCTTGCTCCAAGGCATAGAGACGAGCCACTCCAGATAATTCCGAACCACGTTAGCCTCGGAGGACAGTGGTGACATCATCTGTAATTTTTTCAGTTCCTTCCGAGCCTCTTCCTCCACACCCTCAGGCATTTTTGACTCTGTGATCTTTTGATCCATTTCTTCCGACTCTGTCTGTCCATCATCGGCTTGGCCCAATTCTTTCTGGATGGAACGTAGTTGATCCTGCAGGTAAGTTTCTTTCTGCGAGCGAGAAATCTGCTCTTCCACCTGCTTTTTCATTTTATCTTCCAAGCGGTTGATCTCCAACTCGCTTCGCATAAATTGACGCACTAACTCAAGACGATGGCGCAACTCAAGAGCTTCGAGGAGTTGTTGTTTCTGCTCTCTACCGATATCCAAAACTGGGGCAATCAGATCAGCTACTAACAGAGATGAGGCTTTCTGCAGTCGTTTGCGAGCCTCCTCTCGAGCCTTGTTTTTTACCAATTTAGTGTATTCATCGAACATCTTCCGAACATCATCTACCAGGCTACGCATACCATCTTCCTCACCTTCTTCCAGTTCAATCAGACGAATTCTAGCCAGGTATTCATTGCGCTCCAAACTGCTTTCGAGGAGCTGTGCTCGCTGTTCTCCCTCGAAGAGAGCCTTGACCGTTCCATTTGGCAACCGCATTACCTGTAACACTTTTCCAAGAACACCATACTCATAAAGATCTGACTGTTTTGGGCTTTCGACGTTTGGATTACGCTGAGTAACAACAAAAATATGGCGATCTTCGCTAAGCGCACGGTCCAAGGCTTCCATCGAAGCTTTCCGGCCCACGAAAAAAGGCGTAGTCATTCCTGGAAAAATAACCTCTTCCCGCATTGGAAGCATCGGCACGGTTCTGATCTCAGCGTTCGCAACAAACATGGAACTTTCTCGGTTGAAGGACTCAAGATTGATTAGAAAGACTTTTATCTTAGACAAAACCTGATCAAGGAACAAGTTCTGGAATGCAGTCACTGATCATGAGTTGCATTGTTTTATCGACATTCCCCCAGCAAGCCGATAGAGTAATTTTTCTTCTGATTTTACTAAGTTTTCAATATGGAGAACTGCTATGAAGCGACTATTCTGTTGGGGATTATATGCCCTATCGCTTTTGTGGGTCAGCTCGGTTGCTGCCAACGAAGAATTACCATTACGCCATGCACTGGCCATGAATGGTGAACCTAAATATTCAGCAGACTTCACCCACTTTGAATATGCGAACCCAAACGCGCCAAAAGGAGGCCAACTGCACCAGAGCGTGATTGGTACCTATGACAGCTTCCATCCTTTCATTCCGAAAGGCGTCGGTGCTGAGGATATTGGACTGATCTATGAAACCCTAATGACCAGTTCGCAGGATGAGCCTTTCACCGAATATGGACTCCTCGCAGCACATGTTCAGATGCCTGAAGACCGCTCTTTCGTGATTTTCCATCTGCACCCAGATGCCAAGTTCCATGATGGAGTACAGGTCAAGCCTGCTGATGTGATTTTCACCTTCAACTCACTGTTAGAAAAAGGTGATCCCTTTTACAAGAAATACTACAAAGACGTGCAGTCAGTGACTGATCTTGGTGAAGGACTAGTACGCTTTGACTTTGGGAATAGCACCAACCAAGAGTTACCTTTGATTGTCGGCCAACTCCCGGTACTTCCTCAGCACTATTGGGAGAATCGAGACTTTGGAGAGTCAACACTGGAACCTCCCTTGGGAAGCGGTCCTTACCGAATTGCCGAGTTCGAAGCTGGCAAGACGATCACCTATGAACGAGTGCCAGACTATTGGGGTAAAGATCGACCTACTCAACGCGGTCACTACAACTTTGACCGCATTCGTTACGACTATTACCGAGACAGTACCGTTGCTCTGGAAGCCTTTAGCGCCGGCGAGTACAACTTCCGCCAAGAAAACAATTCCAAAGACTGGGCCACGATGTATGGTGGCCCCAAATACGATCAACAATTGATCATCAAAGAAGAGATCTACCATGAACTTCCACGCGGAATGCAAGGCTTTGCGTACAACTTGCGGCGCCCAATCTTCCAAGACTCTCGAGTTCGAGAAGCGCTAGGCTATGCATTCGATTTTGAGTGGAGCAATCAGAACCTCTTCTATGGCCAGTATCGTAGAAGTACTAGCTACTACACCAACTCTGAAATGGCTTCCTCTGGTCTACCGTCAGAAGCTGAACTAAAGTATCTAGAACCCCTGAAGGATCAGCTACCTCCAGAAGTATTTACTACGGAGTTTAAGGTTCCAGTCAGTGATGGATCTGGAAATTTACGTTCTCAGTTACGACAGGCCGGTGCGCTACTGAGCGCTGCTGGCTGGAAAGTAGACGCCAACAGCCGCAAGCGTGTCAACAGCACTGGAGAATCCTTCA
>PBZZ01000040.1 GCA_002730365.1 Deltaproteobacteria bacterium | reverse complement strand
CCCTCGGGCCTACCTCCGCGAGACGCCTACTCAGGCAGCGATTGCTGCGTGAGCCGGAGCGTAGTCGCTGTTGTTTGCAGCTATAATTTTGATGACCGTATTTACGTGGACGTTCATCACCCACGGCTTGCTCTTAGTGAGTTCCACACCCAGTCGAATACCGGGACACCCCCACAACACGACTTTTAGAATAGCAGCTTTGTGGATTCGTGCCACTGAAATCGCCCAGCTTGCGTGGAAGGGAACTGTCTCTGTTCCTTGGCCAGTGGCTGGGTGAACCGGGACTCGAGTAGTGTTTGCATGTCACCCACACCCTTTGGGGCCTTGATGTTCTGCCTAACAGAGAACCACGACGTGTGCAGCAAATCGTGGCTAGGAAGCCACCTCCTGCAGCGCCTGCACGACGTACTGGGGTAGGGCAAAAGCTCCCTGGTGTATCGCCGGATTGTAGTAGCGAGTCTGCAGCTTTGCAGCTTGGAAGCGCTCTGTCAACGTGTTCAGGGGCACTTGACGATATGCCGGGTTGTCACTGCCCCAGGCAAAGGCCATGATACCCCCGACATAGGTCGGTACCGATGCGCTATAGAAGGTGGCATCGGCAAAGATGAGTCGCAGGCACTGGTAGGTGTCACGCACCTCCTGGAGCTGCAGGTAACAGACGCCGTTCTGGGTTGCCAGGATTCCTCCTGGCTTGAGGCAGCGATGACAGTTGGCATAGAAATCCTTGGTGAATAAGGCCTCTCCTGGACCCATAGGATCGGTGGAATCAGAGATAATCACGTCGAAACGAAGTGCAGTCTCCTGGACAAACTGCAGGCCATCAGCAATCACGATCTCTACGCGAGGATCCTGAAAGGCTCCCTGGGAATGTTGCGGTAGGAAACGCTCCGACATCTCGATCACGGCCGGGTCGATTTCTACCTGCACGACTCGCTTGACGTTCGGATGCCGCACCACTTCTCGCAACATGCCACCATCTCCCCCTCCGATGATCAACACCTCTGTGGCTTGACCATGCGCCAACAGTGGCACATGGGCCATCATCTCGTGATATATGAACTCGTCAGCCTCAGTTGTCTGGACCACACCGTCCAGGGCCAGCACTCGACCGAAGCAGGGGTTCTGAAAGATGATCAGGTGCTGGTGCTCTGTGTGTCGTTCAAAGAGCACTTCGGTGATCTCCAAGTGTTGGCTGTAGCCCGTGTAGAGCTGTTCGCTAAATGTCTCCATAGCTCCCTGTACGTCCCCGCAACAACTCCTGCACCTGGAACTGTCCAGGCTGAAAATGAGTTCGTAGCACCTCGACCGCCAGCTCTGGTTTGGCATCACCACACATGAAGATGTCGAAAGCTGCAAATTGACGCTCTGGCCAGGTATGCACATTGATGTGTGATTCAGCCAACACGGCCACTCCGGAAATGCCACCGTTGGGAGTGAAGTGGTGCAGGTGAATGTGGAGTAGGGTGGCCTTGGCGGCCTCGACGGCCTCTCGCATCGCACGTTCCATCAGCTCCAGGTCGTCTAGCTGATCTGCGCCCCAGATATCCACAATCAGGTGAGCACCTGCGCAGGAGACACCGTCACGGACAATGAAATGATCCTGAGCTTCCTGCTCGTCATCCAGATTATGATAGGCCGGCCAGTTGTTGAGGGTAGAAAGATTTTGTTCCATCAGAAACTCCTTGGTGAGTGTGAACCGTTCAAGCAACTGCTTCTAGTGGATCGGGCACGGGGAAAAGCATGGGCCGGCTAAGAGGGATCTCATCCAATCCGTGCTCGCGGTCGATAAATTTCCACTCCAGCTTGGCGAGGCCAAAGTCGCTCTGGAGACGATCAAAAATCAGTTGAGGGTCAAACTCAGCGCAGGAGTAAACATACATCTCCATCAGGGCAGGGGAGACTTCATCCCAAACGTGAACAGCGATGTGCGAGTTTTCGATGATGGTGACACTCGTCAGGCCCTGGTTGCCGGGCATGTCCGAGTAGACTGAAAAGGGCCCCATCAGCACTTTCATGCGGATGTCTTGAACCAGTTGGCGCATCCAGTTGTCCATTGCGCTTGGGTTGCAGGGAGGATGATGAATTTCAGCACGGACGATCAAGTGCTTGTGCTTTAGTAACATGGAAACTCCTTTCAGCCAGGTGTTCGGAATATGTTTTCCGCATTCCGCTACGGCTAGGCAGCGGGCGGTGGTATTTCAGAGGCGTGCAGGCCGGCGGGGAGTTTCTTCTCACTACGGAGCCACTCTGGGGCGCTGCGCTTGGCGACCGCCGCACGAACCAGCAAATGCTGAACGAGCTGGTGCCGATTCATGTCAAAATCACGACAAAGCTTCTTGAGGAGTTGCTTGCTCTCCTTCGATAGTTTGATTTCCACTCTCTCTAATCCCTTCTTACGCAGCTTGAGCCGGTAGGTGCGTTGCCTTTCCGCATTGCTCTGGCACTGTTTTTCGGGATCCATAACTGCTCCAGCATGGGTGAATCAGCAGATTGGAGAACCAACTCCTCCCCAACCTGACGTTATCGGTAACGATTTTGAACATGATTGTTTATTTTTAAGAAAAACCTTATTAGAATTTAGTATTTTGTTTGAGAATGCAAGATTCTTGTGAAGAATATTTCTGGACTAGGAATTTTATCCGATTTGGTCAAACTGGAAGAAGCGGTACATGGTTTGCCGCTGCACATAAATAACCCATCCTCAGAGGAATAATGGAAGAATTGGTGTGCTGTGTAAACAGCAAAATATCAGTGAGTTAGNCTAATAACTGACTCTCGGATTGTCGATAAATCCGAAGCCCAACGTGGTTAGGCATGGTGNTAATACCTCGTAGATTCCGAAAGGAAATGCTGAACATAGCATCCACGGTAGAAGGTCTATGAACGCTCCAAGGTAGCTCAGGAGTAGGTACGGATCAGGGCTAGATAGATATGGTTAAGGTCGTATTACTTGAACCCAAGAACTTTAGATGGACCTCCAATCCCTCTAACTGTAAGAGCTAAACGCGAATTCCTAGTCTTCGGAATTGGATAAGCGCCCTGGAGTTAGAGTCCTGTTGCAGAAGGGGAACGTAGTTCTTCCCTGATGGCTGTGTGTATGAGCCGACACTGATCGACCAACAGTAACACCACCATAACAAGTGGGTAATAAGTTCGGAATGGGAACCTAAGTCTATCGCATCTGAATTTTGCTGGAAACACAGGATGGCCTGCAACTGGTGAAAAGCGATTCAGTTCGTGCAACACCAGTATGGTCACAGAGTCTTAATAGTACCCAAGGTTGGCCTGTAATGGGTTCGGCAGTCAGTAACCAATCTGACCTATCCACAACGTATAAGCCGGAGGTAACGATGGTGAAAGCGGTCAACTGTGAAGTTGGCAAGTGAGAAGGAGGAGCGAGACAGCATCTCACATATTTGGTAATCTTTCATATGGAGGACGTATGTCCACTTACAACCTACAACAAAGATTAGCAGGTATAAGCAAGTGTTCGATCAATGGTAAGAAGGTCACCGATTTATACAAATTGTTGGTCAACAAACCGGAGATCTGGGAATTGGCCTACGCCAACGTCTGCTCCAATAAAGGTGCAACCAACAAAGGGGTAGATGAGGTTACTGCTGATGGACAGAGCTATGATCGTAATCGAGAGATTATGAATCAGCTAAGAAGCGGCACATACCGTCCCAAGCCAACACGCAGGGTATACATTCCCAAAAGCAATGGGAAGAAACGGCCACTAGGCATACCCACATTTACTGATAAACTGGTACAAGAAAGCCTGCAGGATCATCTTGAAGGCCATCTATGAACCAGTATTTTCTAGGTTCTCATTTGGCTTCAGAAAAAGTCTGGGGTGTCATGATGCACTATCCAACACCCAAAAACGCTTCTCTGGAATCAAATGGTTCATTGAGTTTGACATCAAAAGTTACTTTGACAATATCGATCATCAAATACTGGTGAAACTATTGACAAAGAGAATCGATGATGAAAGGTTCATCACCCTCATCAGATGGATGCTCAAAGCAGGATACATGGAAGATTGAGTCTACAACAACAAAACCTATAGTGGGACACCACAGGGTGGAGTGATTAGCCCTATTCCCGCAAATGTATACCTGCATGAACTAGATAAGTTCATAAGCGGGAAATATCAACGAACTTACAAGGGTAAGGAGAGAAAACTAACGCACCAATATGAGCAGATCAAGAACGAAAGAGCCATAGTCCAGTACACTATAAAGAAACTTAGCTTCAAGGAATTGGAGCAAGTGCCTTTACACATCGGAGGAGGCATTCGATCAAGGTTTATAGGTTGGACTAAAGCCGAGCTGATCGAAGAAGATAGAAAACTACTCAGTAAACAATTGGAAACTAGGTACTACGATCCCCTAGATCCAGACTACCGAAGAATCCAATACACAAGGTACGCTGACGACTTCCTGCTAGGATATATCGGCAGTAAGGAAGAGGCCATTGCTAAAATGGAAGAAATCAAAACCTTCTTGAAAGAAACCCTCAATCTTGAGTGTTCCGAAGAGAAGACGAGAATTGCCCATCATAGCAAAGGGGTTGAATTTCTGGGATATCACATAGTCACCCACGACCTAAAAGCAAACGCTAATAGGATAAGGGGTGTTGAACGTGAAGGAACGAAATTCAATAAAAGGGTTTGGAGCAATGTGGCTATCAAGCTACTTGTACCAGAACATAAATTTAGGAGCTTTTTCTCGAAAAAGAGATACGGAAACTTAAACAATCGAAGCGACTACCAAACTCAGCACAAAACTGAATTGGAAAACAATAGCGACTTCGACATCCTCGCTCAGTTCAAAAATGAAGCACGTGGGTTTGAGATCTACTACAAGCTTGCAGATAACTTCACACGCGGACTGAGCCTATTTCACTACATTGCTGAAACTAGTCTGGTGAAAACTCTAGCAGCTAAACACAAGATTAGTGTAGCTAAAGTCTACAAGACCTACAAAAGTGATGGCAACATCACAGTGGTCAACGGTAAGTACAAAGTAGCATGGTTTAAGTTGAAGCAAGTCAACAGAAAGACCAAAGTGTATGGAGATGAAGATATGATCTACAACTCTATACAGCACTATAGTACCACCAAAATTGTTGAAAGACTAAGAGCAGAGGAATGCGAATACTGTCGTAAAACTGGAGGGTACTCTGAAGTCAACCGTATCCGAAAAATAGCAGACATCAAAGATGGCAAAGAACAGTGGGAAAAAGTAACGATTGCGAGAAATCGCAAGAAAATAGTCCTCTGTGTTGAATGCCATGACTTGCTTCACGCAGGTAAACTTCCAGATTACAGACACAAGGCAAGCGCTTAACGAGATGTGGAGAGCCGTGTGCGATGAGAGTCGCAAGCACGGTTCGGAGGGGGGTAAGGGTCACCTTGCTTCGCAAGGAACACCTACTCTACCCTATCACATTCAGATGCCAGCCAAAGGGCCTTATACAATCAAGGGCTACAAGGTGGTCGTGGTGGATTCCGAAGGTAACGAAATTGAAAAAGAAGGCACAGTGGCTCTTTATCGCTGTGGACTCTCCAACAAGAAGCCGTTTTGTGACGGTATCCACTGCAACTGTGAGACCCTCTGAGCGGAATCTCTAGCGACTGATGCGCTCTTCCCACTCGCTGACCGTGTGGGCAGCACGACGCACCAGTCGCAATCCTCCCCTGGCAACTAGGCGTCCGGCCTCTCGTGCCTGTTCCCAGCTTTGCTCCCAATTTTGACGAGACTGTAGATCTGGCAGACAGCGCAGGTACTTGTGCCGCAGTGATTCCTCCAGGCTTCCGAGGATGCTGGGAATCAGCGCTTCCTGAACGTTGTAGACTTTCCCATGCTCCAGGCAGACTGGAATCACGCTCTCTGTCGGCGCTTCCAGGTCCTGGGCGACGACTTCTAGTACTTGACGAATCAACTGGGCCTTAGGACGTACGGCTTGTTCGATGTCGTAGGGTGGCTCCCATTCACGAAGGGGGCGTAGCAGGTCGATCTTACTCAGCACAACGAACAGGACGGGAGAGGGTAGATTGGATTGGCAAAATTCTTCACGAAGTTGGTCGAGTAATCTTTTGTCAGCCTGCCGAGCGGCCTGATTTGCTGCACAGACCCAGAGTAACACATCGGAACTGCGAGCGGCTTTCCACCAGGCTTTGGGTAGTTTTTCATCTGCATGTAGATCAAAGCCAGCAGAGTCGAGCACAAGGGCCTGGGGGAGTTCATCCTGTTCAAGCAGGTAGGGAGTCAGGCCTTGTTCCACCGGAAGCACATCAGTTGCTGCCTGCAATTTGCCAAACATCGCATTGACCAAACTTGATTTGCCGGAGTTGACCTGTCCAAGGATCAGGATGCGCAAGGGTTCTCGATGCAGCGACTCAGTATGGGATTGCTGTTGTTGCAGATCGGCTGCACTTGTGGAGCTACGATGTTGCTGCAGATCCGCTTTTTCGATCATCACCGAGCCACTGTACAATTCAATGGCATAGTAACCCACGCGTTCGAACAATGCCTCCAGTAACCAACCAGATACTTCCTGCCGAGAAGCCTTCAATAGTTCACTGCTGAACCAGCCCTGGATTTCTCGTAAAATTGCCGTCTGTGGTGTCAACCCGAAGGAGAGAGCTCGGTAGAGTGCGTAGAGATCACTACCTAGCAGATATAGTCGTCGAGTGCGCAAGAGATCGTGGATCGTCAGCAGGTGGGCTCCAGGCAGATGAGTTTCCAAATCACGCCGGAGATCCAGCGCAGCCCGTTCCATAATACGGAGCAGTGCGGGTAGAGGAACTTCCAGTAGTGCTTTAGGGGAATCCTGGTGAAAGTGAGAGGCGACTCGTTGGATTTCCTGTAGGAGTTGTTCCTGAAGATGAGCTGGCTGTTGTAGCAACTCCGGCTGCTGGGTGGCTTGACGGGCTCGTTTTTGGATTGCTTTCCAGAGGGGCTGGGTCTCGTGAGGCCAGTGTGCAGCAAAGGACTTGGCCACCGATTTGAGTTTCCAGCCACGAAGTGACCAGCGGACTCCGATTCCACCGATCAACAGGGTTGCTCCAATCACCCCAGTGCCGTACCAAAGCCACTGACGCTCTTCCAGCCAGAGCAGACCTAGTCCGATCAGTCCAAGCCAGGGCAATAGCAGGAAAATCGTTAATAAGAGCAGGGCAAGAGGCCTCCCGCGAGTATAGTTTGTAGAGGTTGACGGTTCAGGGGTTGGCATGATTTTTGAGGAGTGGAAGGGAACGTGCTTTATTTCTCTTTGGAGGATGTCTTATGAGTTTTATTTTTGACAGTCACAATAGCGCGTTGCGGTTTCGAAAGATGGTGGAACGGTACTACCAGATCCCCTATGAAGAGGCTCTGAATTCGGCAGATCCTCGGGAATTGCGCCGAATTTATCGTTCCTGCCACCCAACGCAGGCTTTATTTAACTATTTTTGAACCAACCCGGTTCTAGGCATTCGACGCCAGAAGAACCAACCAACCGCCAGCAGCAACGTCAGGAAGACAGCCAAGCTAACAAAAGCATAGTTGCGAGAGTCTACCGGGATATTGGAAATCCTGATCTCCAACAGGCTGGCATCACTGGCTTGTGCCCGCCACGCCAGAAAGTCGACATCACCGAAGATTTGATTCCCCTGGAAGGTCAATTGGGAAGAACTCACGTCCAAGCGTTTGGCCGGAGTGAAGACGCTGACTCGATCCAGTGGATGAGTGTAGCGCTTCTGGAGCGAGTGACTGCCCAGAAAAACAGGAATGGTGTATTGGAAGAGCAGTTGCGTGTCTCCTGGTGGAAAGCCACGAGTCCAACGCAATTGATTGCCCTCCTGTTGATAGGTTTCCGGACTGTCTTCGAGAACACGAAAGTTTTCATGTGCGTTCGGTAGTTCCATCAACAAGTGGGATTGGGTACTGAGAATATTGTCCTCGGTCGGATTCTGGACGCTGATGACCTCCGTGACGATAAGTTGATCGATATTGGATTCGAAGAACAACGAGGACTCGTTGAAGACCAGTGCGCCGGTATCGAAGCTGGTGGATGGTAGACGGATGTCCTTAGTAATCAGTTGTTGTTCCGGACGCATGAAGAAAACCTCGGAGCTATAGAGGTTCCCTTCAAATCGAGTTCCCAGACGGTATCCGGCCCGGTCATCTCGGGGAGGATCCTCGATGCGAAAGCGGCCTGCATCGTCGGTCTTGGTTCGTCCAACTGGACCAGCAGGCACGACTTCGCCGCTGGGATCAAGTACGAATTTGATCAGCACTACATCCAGGCCTTCGGAGATGGAAACTCCCCGGGGAACTTGGACCTGTCCCTCGATCGAGATTGAATTATTGCTCTCTTCAGCCGCTAGGTTAGTCCAGCTAAGCAGGGAACCAATGATGATCAGGGCTAACAGAAGCTGAACTGTTTGGAGAAATCCGTGATGAATTTTGCAAAGGGGCATCGGTTGAAAAGCTCCGCTAACGTGATCCTTTGTGGGGAGGATAGGAATGCCGTTGTCTGATGATTTGAACCGCACTCGACTGAAGCGCCGAATTGACGAACTACATGTCGATGTGCGCCGCCTGCAACGTCCACAAGAGCGCCATCAGGCTCTCAAGGAACTGGATCAGTTGACTGTGGAATACATCCGTGCTCTCTGTACGGAAATGAAATATGTCTTTCAGCAGAGTGCCTTGCTGCAGGAAGAACTGCAACCTGATCCAGAACCTGCCTTGGCAACAGAAGAGTTGCTGGAACCACTGATGCTGCAGGAAACTTACCGAGAAGTGGTTGAGCGCCTGGGCTGGAATCTGCCTGATAAACAACGACCAGAAGTGCCTGTGATCTTGCCTGAACCTGATAAGGAAGAAGAAATCAGCTTCGAATCTCCCCAGGATTTACGTTACTACGTGGAAGTCCAGATCGAGGATTGGGGGCGCAACCGAGACCGCTTCGCCTTGCTTGAAAAAATGACGCTGGAAGTGCCCTTGTGGCAGGAGTGGGTCGAAGAATACCGGGCTGAAAAATCACCCAAGGTGCGGCATCCAGGAATCGAGGGACGCTGTACAGTGGAAATTGGTAAGCTCCTCGGTGTGCAGCCAGCACTGATCTCGGTCCAGGTACTCAAGTGTGCAGAGGGCATGCGCTAAGAAGACTGCTTGCGTAGCTCCTGTTTCACCTCTGCTGCCAAGCGGCCAAGCGGATAATCTTCCAGATTCACGAAGCGCATCAGCTGAGCTAATCGAGGCTGAACCTCCTGTACTCGCTGGAACATTTGTTGAGCCAGCCAGCGATAATTCTCATGCCCCTGCGGAGTTGTTCGTAACTCCACCAGCCACATCAAGGAGCGCAGGTTGATCTTCAACGACCAGCGCAGCTGATACGCCATCGGCACCACATATTGTGCTTCTTGTGGAAATTCTTCCTCCAACACTTCAAATGCACTCGCTGCTTTCTCCAGCACCTCCCTCACAGGACTTTCCAATCCTGCATCAATCAATGACTCTGGGATTGTATAGCCAAGTCGGGTAGTCAGTTGCTGCCGTTCCTGGGTCAGGATTCGATGTCGGTGTAGATCTCGGTAGGAGCCGTAATCCCCAACGATATCGAAGGTATAGCTTGCATGCTCCAAGGCACGACCTAGCTTGTGGCGTCGGTGCTCGCGCAAGTCTGCCCATTGGCGGAACAGGTTCTCTCGTGCTTGGTCCGACATCCCACGCACATTCTCCCTGGCTTGGGCAAAGGATAACTCGCTGTTTTCGTAGAATAGAGCTGCCAGCACCTCGATCTCTGCCTCTGAATCGTAGCTCAGCAGTTCAACACTGGCGCTCTGGGGAGTCGATAACTCTAGAGTCTGTGGTTGGACCCAACGGTTGAACAAATCCTGGCTTCGCTGCTGGAAATTCAGTTGGCTGCAGAAGTGCCGATGATTTGACTCTGCCCGCCGAATGAAAGAGGGAATGACTTGCTGCAGCTCCTGCTCAGCGGCACTGGCCAGATCCTGAAGTTCCTGCAAGGTCTGTAAGCGGAGGCGAATCAGTAATCCTTCAAAGAAGCGTCCATTCCCGAAGACGCCCATGTTTGTCAGTGTTGAGGCCGGTAAGAGGCCACGCAGCAGGTCAAATCCTCGTGCACGAATCGAACGTTCATAGGCGGCTTGTGGTTGATCAGGCTCAGGTGGCAAGACTTTGCGCAGATAGTCTCTAACCGACTCAATCAGCTCAGCATAGGTGCGAAAAAGCTCTCGGTTTGTCTTCAGATAGAGTTCTGCCTGAGTAGAAGCCAGTACCCGTGGGTCTTTGTAAAATTGGAAGTCTCCATTGACCTGCTGGGCAAAGCTGACATAGCGGGTAGATTTCTCCAGTGGTGAACCACCAATCCTTGCGTCCTCCAGCACCTTGGTTGCCAGAATAGAGACCTGTTCCAGTGCCAGATGAGCACCTCCTAATTCACCAATGGAGTCATCTCCATAGCCATCGAGAATGCGATCATAAAAGGACTGGGCCTTGGTCAGTGCCAGCCGAGAATCTTGGTGAGTGGAAGGAGCTTGAAATCCAGCCTCATCATTTTGCAGGAATTCTCTTAGCAGTAAGGTACGGAGACCTAGCGTGGAGCGGGAGTAGCGAGAAAAGAGTGCTCCCTTGATGACTTCAGGGAGATTGGTCAGCACGAACACCGGGCGTTCGGTGTTCGTTACGTAAGGCGTGAGCTGGAGTTGCTCTGCTGGACTGAAGGATTCGGGGCTTTCCAAGACCGATTGAGATTAGGGTGCTGGGATTCCACGCGAATTGGGAAGGGCGCTCTGTTGATCCGGAGGCTTGGGTAAATCAGCGTCAGTGTATTTGGTCTTTTTGTTGGGAGTGTAGGCGTCACGGAGCAAGTCACGCGTAAAGTTGAACGATTCCCGTGAGTGATAGGCCATCCCGATGACACCTGTATCCATGCGGATTGCTTGCTTAGGGCAGGCTTCCACACAGAGGCCACAGAAGACGCAGCGCAACTCATCGATATCAAAACGAACCGGGTACTTTTCCACCGAGAAGTCAGGGTGCTCTCCAGCTTCAATATGGATGCACTTTGCTGGACAAACTGTCTCACACATGTAGCAAGCAACGCACTTAAGGAAGCCATCATCACGACGGGTAAGTCGGTGTCGGCCCCGCCAGCGTTGCGAAACTGGTCGCTCTTCTTCTGGATACTGAATCGTCACAACGTCTTTTTTACCGACGATGTTGCGGAAGAAGTGGCGCATTGTGTGTTTCAGTCCGACAGCAATGCCTGGGATGTAGAGGGCTTCCTTGAGTCCTTCGCTACGATCTACTTTCTTGACCTTGAACTTCATATCAGGCTCACGAAGAGAAAAGGAGTCAGGCTAGGGACACGATGATGATTGCCGTGACCACGGTGTTCAGCAGGGCAACCGGGAGTAGTTTTTTCCAACCCAGGGCCATTGTCTGATCAAAGCGAAACTTTGGTACTGTCCAACGAATTTGGATCTGAAACCAGCAGAAAATGAAGGTAAAACTGGCGAACTTGCCAAACTGGAGCAGGGTCACCAGCCACTGTGGTGCAGATTCCCAGTGATAGAGCCAGGGCACCTGGTAGCCACCGAAGAACAGAGTCGTGATCAGAGCTGCAACTCCAACAATGGCAATGTATTCCGCAAGCATGAAAGACGACCAGCGCATTCCGGAATACTCAACAAAGTATCCGGCAACAATCTCAGATTCACCCTCTGGAGCATCAAAAGGTGCTCGCTTGGTTTCTGCAATTAAGGCAGTAAAGAAAACCACAAATCCCAGTGGTTGTGTGAAGACACCCCACTTGGGAATCAGACCAAACCAGTGCTCTCCCTGGCCTTCAACGATGGCACTGACCTGCGTGGATCCGTAAACCATGAACAATCCCATCAGCGAGAGCCCCAGGAAGACCTCGTAGGAGATCATTTGGGCTGAAGCTCGTGTTCCACCAAAGAGGGCGAACTTGCTATTGGAGGATGCTCCTGCCAGCACAGCGCCATAGACGCCTAGGGATGTGATCGCAAAGATGAAGAGCAATCCTGGTTCTACGTCGGTGACCTGGAACTTGAAATCACCGATTGGACCAGCGATCGGAATGATAGCGAAGACCGCTACTGCTGACATGAAGCTGAAGAAGGGTGCAATCGTATAGAGGAATTTATCAGCACCCTTAGGAATCAGATCTTCTTTGAAAATCGACTTCAGGGCATCAGCAGCAATGTGCAGTAGACCTCGCCCTCGGTATGATCCAATGTTCGCACGGTTGGGACCGATTCGATCCTGAACGGCAGCGCTCCACTTGCGTTCCATCAGGGTCATGAATGTACCCAAGGGCATGGCGAAAAGCAGAAGGATAAAGAGGATTTTCAACACATCCTGCACAAACGGCAGGGCTAGAAATTCTAGAACAAGTTGCATGGTTTTCCAGTTGACTCAGCGGTCGAGTTCTCCACCGATCATGTTGATGGAACCAAAAATTGCGATGATGTCTGCGACGTAGTGTCCGAGGGCTAACTCGGGCATGGCTTGAACATAGTTGAAGCAGGGTGGACGGACACGACATTTTACTGGATCACCAGAACCATCGGAGACGAGATAGAAGCCTAGTTCTCCATTGCCCCCTTCGATGGGTTGGTAAACTTCTCCAGCTGGCGGATGGTGGCCTTCCATCACCATCTTGAAGTGGTCGATCAATCCCTCGATGCTACCATAAACTTCTTTCTTGTCTGGATAGCCCAAATAACGCTCACGTGTCATCACTGGCCCGTAAGGGATCTTATCGATAGCTTGTTCGATGATTGATATACTTTGTCGCATCTCTTCCATCCGGACCAGGAAGCGGTCATAAGAATCACCGACTTCTCCAATGGGAATTTCGAAATCCAGCTCATCATAGACAAGGTGTGGGTCTGCCCGACGGATATCGTAGGGTACTCCGCAGGCACGCAACAACGGGCCTGTGAAGCCGTAGGAAATCGCTTTCTCTTTGGAGAGGATTCCGATGTTCTTCATACGGTCGATGAAGATCTTGTTCCGAGTAACGAGTTGATCTCCCTCTTCAATCACCTCTCGAACTTTCTCGAGCCGGACTTCCACTTCCTTTAGAAAGCCATCTGGGAAGTCGGTGCTGTTGCCACCAAAGCGAGTCCAGTTGATGGTAACTCTCCCGCCAGTGACCTGTTCCAATAGTTCGTAGAGATATTCTCGTGCCTTGATAAACCATAAGAAGAAGGTGAATCCGCCGACTTCCATTGCACAGGCGGCAAGACAAGTGAGATGATCGGTGATGCGGGAAATTTCACCCATGATCACCCTTGCAAACTGTGCTCTCCTTGGAATTTCAACACCGAATAACTTCTCAACAGCCATTGAGTAGCCGATGTTGTTGAGCACCGGCGAAACGTAATTGAGGCGATCTGTGTAAGGAATGACCTGAATCCACTTTGAATTCTCAGACTCTTTCTCAAAACCCCTGTGCAGGTAGCCGATCTCTGGTAACATTCCAACAATCTGCTCACCGTCCAGGTATGTGGTTAGACGCACGATGCCATGCATTGCTGGGTGAGCCGGACCGATTTCGATGCGCATGATCGAGGTGTCTGAATCTTCGGGTGGAGCTGGAATAATTGCTCCTGGTAGGTGAACCGGCTTCAGTTCTTCAGCAGAAATCGTGGTTAGCTCACTGGCGTTCACTCAAACCTCCCATAGTGATAACGCTCCTCGACATCGTTGAGTTCGAGTAGAGGTTGCTGTTTGTCTACAGGATAGTCCTTGCGCAGGGGATGTCCCTGGAACTGTTCGTACATCAAGATGCGGGTTAGGTTGGGGTGTCCCTCAAAGTGAATGCCATACATGTCGTAGCATTCTCGTTCGTACCAGTTGACCGCGTGCCAGAGCATGTGGATTGAAGGAATCTGGCAATCGTCTTCAGGTACAGGACACTTCAGGCGAATTCGGTGGTCCTTGCTGAGCGATCGTAAATGGTAGATGACTTCAAAGCGCTCGGTTTGCTGTAGATCGGTTTCAACCAGCAAGTAATCAACGGCGGTTAGATCAACGAACATCTCAAATCGGCAATCTAGATGATCTCGCAGTAATCGGCAGACCAGTTGGATAAACTCACGTTTTAATACGATGGTTTCGTCATCGCGATGACGATGGGTGTGCAATATCGCTGCAGGGTACTCCTGTTGAACCAGATTGATGACCACACTGGTTTCAACAGATTCCGAGGTCTCAGTACTCTCTATGCTTTCCGAACTTCCCTCAGACATAGCCTTCAACCTGTTTTGAGATTGTCCTTGTCACGGCGACCTCTCGGCGTGTCGTAGCCCAATGTGGCGTTGGTGTTGATGTAGTCTTTGGAGTAGCTATAGCCTGGCTTTGTTGAGCGGTTACTCTTTGGATTCTGAACATTCTCGACCACTTCGGTTTCAGAAATTTCAAGGAAACGGCTGAGTTGGAGTTTCTTTTGGTCCAGATGGTTGATTGCAGTTGAATTGATGCTGCCTTGAATCGCGCTGGGTCCATCATTCTGGATGCGATTCTGTAGTTCCATGAGCCCGTCCAGCACAGCTTCAGGACGGGGAGGACAGCCAGCAATGTAAACGTCTACAGGGATCACCCGGTCAATTCCCTGCAGCACAGAGTAGTTCTGATAGAAGCCTCCGGAGGAAGCACAGGCACCGAAAGCAATCACCCACTTTGGCTCAGCCATTTGGTCATAAACGTTGCGTAGGATGGGAGTCATCTTGTGAGTTACGGTGCCGACTACCCAGAGAACATCGGACTGGCGTGGTGAGAAACGAGGAATTTCTGCGCCAAAGCGCGAGACGTCGTAGTGAGAACAGGAGGCGGACATGTACTCCATTCCGCAGCAAGCTGTGACAAACGGGTACTGAAACAGGGAAAACTTGCGTGCCCAGTTGACTACATTGTCAAATTTTGTGGTCAGGAAATCACCGTAGTGGGCGGATTCCATAGGTTCCTTGAACTGAGTGGTGGATCATTCCCATTCCAATGCGCCCTTCTTCCAGTCGTAGACTAGGCCCAGGACGAGCACACCAATGAAGAATAGCGCTGCAATCAGGCCGGGCCAGTGCAACTCGCGAATTTGTACTGCCCAGGGATAGAGAAAGACGACTTCGACATCAAAAACGAGGAAAACCAGGGCTGTCATGAAAAATTTGACATCGTAGCGCTGACCTTCTGTGCCTTGAGTCAGGAATCCAGACTCAAAAGGAGTTTGCTTGGTCTCGGTGCTCAGCTTGGGTCCAAAGAGGATGCTGATGGCAGTGAAGACTCCAGCTAACCCAATGCCAACCAAGATCATGATCAAAATAGGAAGGTATTCGCGCATGCAAACTCCAGCAGGCAAAACAAATTAAACAAAATAAATGGCAGTATTCCATCCGACCTGTCCTTTGTCAAATCAAAGCAAACCCCTCAATTTAGGCTTTAGCGAACGGTTGAGCCAGGTACAACACTTTCTGGAATCTTCACCAACTCAAAGCCTTTTTCCGATTCGGCAAAAAGGATCATCCCTTCTGAGAGCACTCCTCTCAGCTTAGTTGGACGCAAGTTGCTGACCACGATAACATGCTGTTCGATCAAGTCAGCAGGAGAGAACCTCGGGGCTACTCCAGAAACAATAGAGCGCAAGCGCCCTTCCCCTAGATCAACTTGTGAGTGCAGTAGCTTATCTGATCCAGCGACAGGGGCACAATCTCGAATCAAGCCAACCTTCAGTTCAACTTTGTTGAATTCATCAATATTCAACGGAGTTGCGGCGGATCTAGGAGCAGAATCTTCTTTGGGGGTTGGTGCTTCCTGTTGGGCTTTGGGTACCTGGATTTTAGGAAAGAGGG
Source organism: Deltaproteobacteria bacterium (assembly GCA_002730365.1). The sequence goes on along the minus strand of PBZZ01000040.1, from coordinate 12,194 downwards.
GTTCTGGCTTGGGGAGTGCTGTGCCGCTTTGCAATAATCCTGGCTGAAGCTCTGTCAGTTGGGGGAGACCTTCTAACCCAAGGGTTGTTGAGGCAAGCTTCATTTTCTCTGGCATTACCGGAGCAAGTAGGCCAACCAAGATGCGTGTGGCATCGAGGGCGGTGTAGAGCACAGTACTTAGACGCTCACGTTGATCTGGTTGTTTGGCCAGCTGCCATGGAGCTTGCTGCTGCAAATATCCATTGACTCGACTGGCCATCCAAGCGATGTGTTCGAGCGCTTTGTGCAGATANAACTGACGAATGAATTCCTGCACTTGCTCCACTCCNTTTTGAAACTGTGCTNGGAGTTCTGTCTCTGNATCGGTCAATGCACCGCACTCTGGAATCGACTCACTAAAGTTNTGGCGACTCAGGTTGACACTTCTGCTAAGTAGGTTACCAAAGTTGTTCGCAAGATCGCCATTGTAGCGAGTGATTGCTAGCTCCTCAGTGAAGTTCGCGTCCTCACCAAAGCTCATGTCCCGTACGAGGAAGTAGCGCAGTCCATCCACTCCCAGTTTTTCCTTCATCGCCAGAGGATCGACCACATTTCCAAGAGTTTTGCTCATCTTCGATCCGCTGCTTACCCAATGACCATGAACGACCAATCTTGCGAAAGGTGTCATTCCAGCTGCCTTGAGCATGCAGGGCCAATAAACGGCATGGGTCTTCAGAATGTCTTTGCCAATGATGTGGTGACAGACAGGCCAGTAGCGTTGGAACAACTCACCATCGGGACAGTCGAGTGCGGAAGCGTAGTTTAGCAGTGCATCAAACCAGACATAGGTTACAAAATCACTGTCGAAAGGCAGTTCGATTCCCCAGGTCAGTCGTGATTTTGGGCGTGAGATGCACAGGTCCTGTAGCGAATTTTCCAAAAATCGTAAGACCTCATTGCGATATCGTCCTGGATAGATCCAGTCAGGTTGATCCTTCAGCATTTGGACAAGCCAGTCTTGGTAAGCGCTCATTCGGAAGAAGTAATTGCGCTCCTGGCGAAACTCAGGGGCTTTTTGGTGAGTTGGACATTGCCCCTCGACGAGTTCACTCTCGTTGAGAAATTCTTCACAACCCACACAATAGTGGCCTTCGTATTCCTTTAGGAAAATTTCGCCGTTGTCATAGATTTGTTGCAGGATCTGTTGAACGATTTGCTTGTGGCGTTCTTCGGTAGTACGGATGAACTGATCTAGTTCGATGTGTAGTTCAGGCCAAAGTTCTTTGAACTTTTGGGTCATAATATCAACAAACGCTTGCGGCTCCATCTTCGCTTTGGCTGCAGATTCAGCGATTTTTTGACCGTGTTCATCGGTACCTGTGAGAAAGTAAGCATCTTCCCCGAACAGTCGCCGAAAACGGATGATGGCATCACTGACGATGGTGGTGTAGGCGTGACCAATGTGCGGATTGCTGTTGACGTAGTAAATCGGTGTTGTGCAATAGAAGGTTTGGCTCATGCGTTCCTACATTGGCTGAGAATCAATCAGAAGAGGGTAGGATAATTTGTGGATCTTCAGGATGAGGGCGATAGAGTACAATGGTGCGTCCTATGACCTGAATAACGTCTAATTCTGGTTGCGCTTCAAGGATTTTAGCGCTTTCCCGTGGTGTGTTGGGAGCATTTTCCAACACCTTCAACTTGATCAACTCATGTTGTAAAAGAGCAGTGTTCAATTGCTCCAGGAACTGATCGCTGAGTCCGTGTTTGCCCAACTGCAACAATGGTTTGAGTGAATGTGCAAGGGCACGAAGTGCGCGTCGTTGTTTTCCGGTTATCATCAGAGAGTTGAGAGAAAAAAAGCGCATTCCAACGAAATTTCTCCGCAAAAACAAGTGAATTTCGGTGTGATTATGAAACGGAAATGGGGACAGCACTTTCTGGTACGGGAACGCTATGTACAACGTATGATTGAGCTGGCTGGTGTGCGGGCTGGGGACCAAGTGTTGGAAATCGGCCCTGGCAGAGGAGTACTAACCAGAGCCCTGCTAGAAATTGGTGCTTTTGTGAAAGCAGTAGAAATTGATCCAACCCTACAAGGTTTTCTGCAGCAGGAATTTGCAGAATCATCTGAATTTCAATTGCTATATGGAGATGTGCTCGAATTGCCAATTGAGGAGCTACTCCCTTCGAGTCAACCTGCTCGAATTGTTGCCAACTTACCTTACAACGTGGCAACAGCAATCTTCTTTCACCTACTACCTTGGAGAGAGTACTGGACTTCTTGGACCCTGATGGTTCAGTACGAAGTTGCTCAACGAATCTGTGCTACTGCAGAAGGGGGGAAATCGTTCGGTACACTCTCTCTTGCTGGAAGTCTCGGATTTGAACGTAAATTAGCTTTTGAAGTTCCTCCAGATGCTTTTGCTCCTCCTCCAAAGGTGAATTCTGCTGTCGTGCATTTGCGGCCTAGAAAAAGTGGCTGGAGCAAGGAACAAGAACAAAACTTTCTGGTATTTGTAAGGCGCCTCTTTCAACAACGGCGAAAGACGTTGATAGGCAATCTGAAAAAGCAGTTTCCAAATTGGTTTCAGCAGGAAAGAGAGAGTTTGGGGGAGCAGTATTTGAAGTTGCGGCCCGAAAGTCTGGAATTCGAGGACTGGCGCAAACTATACGAGCAATTTTATGAGGGCGGATGGACTCTTCATTAGGAAAGGAGAAAGCCTGCTAAACAGCAGGCTTTTGCAACTAGCGCATGGTCGTGGACTGGCGGACTCCACTATCGGTGCCGGCGGCACGTCGTAGTTCATTGATTGGGAGGAATGGCATGAAATTTTGCCCCAGCTTCTCGTCAGCAATGACCTTGTTGACCTTGGGCAAGACCTCTTCCATTGTCTCGATATAGATACGAGCCTTGGTAATGTCTTTGGCTTTTCGGTATTCCTCGTAAATCTGTTCGAAGCGGCTTGCCTTACCCTGCGCCAGTAGGACTGTTTGCTCAGCATAAGCTTGAGCGTCATTAACAACCTGAACGCCTTCGCCCCGGGCTTTCGGAATCAGATTGTTCTTATAACCTTCGGCTTCATTGATCATCTTCTGCTGATCTTCGCGAGCACTGACCACATCCTTGAAGGCTTCTTTAACCTCATCTGGTGGATGCACATCCTGGAGTTTGACGTTCACAATGGAGATTCCAGAGTCGTAGCCTTTCAGGATTTCCTGTAGCAAGGTGGCTGTATTTGTTTCGATCAAGCTTTTGCCAACAGTCAATGCATCCATTACCTTGGTATCTCCGATCACTTCACGCATGGCAGATTCAGATGCCGCACGCACTGTTGATTCTGGTTCAGTCAAGTTGTACAGGTAGCCTTCCAAATTATTGATGCGATACTGTACAGTGAACTGTACGTTGATAATATTTTCGTCGCCAGTAAGCATCAGGGATTCCTTCAATACTTGCCGATAACGAGCTGGAGGCCCTGGATCAATGGTACGGAAGCCAATTTCAAGTCGGCGCACTTCTGTGACCTTCTCGATGTCTATATTCTCGATAGGCGAGGGCAAATGATAGTGCGGGCCAGGCCCAACGACGCGATCAACAACTCCGAAACGCTTTACCACGGCTTGTTCTTGAGGGTCAACGATGAAAAATCCGGTTGCCAGCCAGACAGCGGCTGCAACAACGATCAAGATTAGGCCTGCGTTGCCTTGAGGCAGACGGTGCCGGAAGCGATTCTGCAGATTGTTCAGCAGTTCATCGACATTCGGCGGAGTTGGTTGTCGCTTGTCCCAAGGTGATTTACGAGGTGGCTTGTTCCAGGAGTCCATGAGGTCCATTTATAGAAGTTGGGCGTTGGTACTTTTTTCTAATAGCCTAGAAAGCAGGGCGGAAAATACAAGGAAATTCGATGGTTGCCGATTTAGGTAGTCAGAATTTCTGAGCCATTGGAGGTGACCCGAATAGTGTGTTCCCACTGGGCGGAAAGCGATCCGTCCTGCGTGACAGCCGTCCATCCATCGCGGAGCAATTTACATTCTGGACGACCGATATTGATCATTGGTTCAATGGTGAAGACCATATTGGGTTGGAGCAATACGCCCGTATTGGGCTTGCCATAATGGAGAATTTGAGGCTCTTCGTGGAATTCAATACCAACTCCATGACCAGCGAAATCTCTGACCACAGAATAGCCCAAGCCTTCTGCATGAGTCTGAATTGAGTGGCCAATGTCTCCAGTAGTTTTACCGGGCTTCACTTGCTGGATGCCAATCTGCAGGCATTGCTGGGTAACATCGACTAGGTTTTTTGCTTCTTTCGAGACGTCTCCAATTAGGAACATCCGGCTTGCGTCACCATAGTAGCCATTGAGGATACTGGTAACGTCAACATTGATAATGTCCCCCTCCTTTAGTACTTCATTGCCAGGAATTCCGTGACAGATGACATTGTTGACCGAAGTACAAATGCTCTTGGGAAATCCTACTGCTGATTTGCCACGATAATTGAGTGGTGCAGGATAGGCGTTGTTGGCCAAGGTTTCTTCGTGAACCCAGTCATTGATCTGTCCAGTTGTGATGCCTGGACCTATTCGCTCCTGCACCATATCCAGAATCTTGCGAGTCAACTGGCTACTACGCCGAATGCCTTCAATCTGCTCTTCTGTCTTGATGATCACCCCTCGAGTTCCTCGTTTTCCAAAAGAGCTCATCTTGTCTCGTAGCATGTGGCACTTCTTATATTTTTTGCCACTGCCGCACCAGCACAAATCATTGCGGGAAGTTTTCATGGAATCTCTTGGATGCTGCTCATCGGAGCAGAGTCAGTATACGTGAGAACTGATAGCCAGAAGTCAGGCTTTCGCGTGGGTCGTGGGACCAGTAGATGATTTGGCCTTTGCCACTGATTTCATCAACATCTACAAATCCCCAGTAGCGACTGTCTGCGCTGTTGTAGCGGTTATCTCCCATCACGAATAGCTTTCCTTCGGGGATCTGGACTGGCCCGAAGTTACTGACTGGTCCATCACTGAAGCTTTGGATCTGATCGGATTGCCCTTTTGGACGATCAAAAAAAGCATAGGGTTCATCTAATTCTTTCCCATCGATGAATACTTTATCATTGCGAATCTCCAGGGTCTCTCCTGGGAGTCCAATCGTCCTCTTGATATAATCAACCGACGGATTTTTTGGATAAGGGAAGATGACGATATCTCCTCGTTTGACAGGATCAGCAAAGACTCGTATGCCCAGAATCGGAATTTCTGTGCCATAGGTATACATTGTCGCGAAGATATGATCACCAATTTGAATGGTAGGAATCATCGATCCTGAAGGAATCTTGAAAGGTGCGAACAGGTAGGTGCGCACCACTGTGGCGACAATCAGCGCAAATAGTAGTGCTTCAACCCACTCACGAATTGAACGGTTTGGAATCAGACGGTCCAAGCGACAATACCCCTTGGCACTTCGAAGAAGGAGTTTTTCGTTGTTACGAACCGCGGCTGTCTCGGGCAACTCTGCTCGCAATTCTTCGGGAGTTTCGAAGAACTTTTCCTCAAGGTGAGATAGTTGACGGATGACTTCTTCGCTCAGTCCCTTGCGTTGCAATTTGCGAAAGGTTTTCTGTGAAAATTTGTAAGAAATGAGAGGAAATAGGTTCATTGTGTGGCAGTACTGAGAGCGGACACGGCAGAATCAAGGCAATGAAGAAAATCATCTTTGGAGCAAGCCCGCAGAGAGGGCAAGGCAAAAGTGCATTGGACAAGTTTATGGATTCAAGTACCAGAAAGAGCAAGGTGAGAGATAGGTTGCTTTTCTGAAGAGTGAAATATTGTCTCCTGAATGGTGTTAGAGTAGCACAAAATCCCCAATTCATCAAAACTCTGTAGAAAGCGAGTGTTGGGATTCAATTTTTGGCAAAATTGTTGACTCTGCTTTGTATTGGTCAAGATCATTTGGGCTTCGCTACAAATCTCTGGAAGTGCTTTTTTATCAGTTTTTTGCTCTGTGTCTTCTGTTTCTAAATGATGGTAAATTAGATCATTGAGTCCAGCAGCTTGGGTAATTTGACTCCCATCCGTGAGAAAGGACCAAACAAGTGGGTTTTCCCAGCCAAGTTGCTGGAAGCGATGTCGAAGCAGCCACCCCAGTAATTTTCGGTGATTGGGGGTCTTATTCAACAAGGGAATTTTGCTCGCAGACCAGACGTAGAGATTTACCTCAGTTTGACGGATTGGAGAGATCCATCGGTTTATCGTCTCCTGCCAGGAAAATCTTGTTTGCGATTTTTGGGAGTTGACGGTGGCAAATAAAACGCGATGACCAGTTCGAGCTAGATGTTGGGCCAGTTGTTGCTCGTAAAAGGAGGAACTGTGATTCCATGCGTGTTCTACGAGTACAATCAAATCTCTAGACCGTTGAGAAGCTGGTCCCAAGCGTACCTCTTCCCACCATTGGGCTCTGGAGAAACGCTGGGTCCCTCGGAAGTGCCAATAGCCCTTCAACAGTGCTTTGATCATTGACCAGGGTAGTAGGTGGATTTTTTGGGAGTACGCGAAGAGTTGGGACATTCCCCAGTGCCGTAAATTCCAACTTTGTAGTAGCAGGCGATAGCTTAAGAGGGTTCCTGAAGCATAGATAAACAGCAAAAGCAAAGCTGGTAATTGGGTAGTTGGTAAGAAAATTATGCTTGTCAGAATCAGCATCTGCACAAGCGCAATCAAGCTGTAGCCCCATTTTTTTAAGTTGGGAATCTGGAGGCCGCATACTTGATGGATGTCCAACTGCTGTGTGGCGCGCCATGGGAATCGTCGACTCAGTAAGCCATCGAAAAAGTAGCGCTTTGCCAATTGAGTTGGACGAGAAGCTTTTGGAACTAAGGGAGGATGGTAGACGATCAGATCTTGGGCAAAGGGAATGGAGAAGCCTCCTTCGAGAATTGAGAAAGCCAGGTCGGTGTCTTCTCGGAAAGGAATTTTGTATCCAGAGTGAAAATGGCAAAATTGTTTGCGAACCAGCAAGTTACATGTTGGATATCGACCGCCCTGACGGTTTTCAGTCTGATGCGTCAAGGGTGTGATTTGTTCTCGATTACCAACGATAGTCTGACCCTCAATAGCTCCTGCGCCTGGTTGGCCATGAATCCAGGTCAATGCTGATGCGACCCAATTTGAGTCAGCTTGTACATCAGCGTCGAGTAGGCCAATCCAATTGAATCGGGCCAAGGCTACTCCGGCGTTGCGTGCTCGACCTGGGCCAGAGCGTTGCTGATGTAGGACTCGTAGTTGGAGACTGGTTTGCTGATGAAATTCCTCCAACATTTTTGTGGTATCATCTGTTGAGCCATCGTTCACCACAATGACTTCAAAACTAGACGTCGGAATTGTCTGTAGTTCCAGGGCTTGCAGACAATTTTTCAACAAGCTACTACTATTGTAACTGGGTATTACGACTGATAGAGAATCAGGCGATGAGACCAAAAAATTAGGAGGAAGAGAAGTTGACACGGAGAGACGAAGTACTAAAGAATCAACAGTCGTTGGTGCGAGCACTTCGCGGTTCTTTGCCGTATTTGGAAGAGTTCCATCATCAAGTTTTCGTTGTTTGTGTCAATGGAGAATTGTTACAACGAGATGCCGCTCCCAAAATCATGGAAGAACTCGCACTATTGCATCGCGTTGGCGTCCAATTGGTGTTGGTTCATGATAGCCAACTATTGAATCAGTCCTCCCTGGACACAAGTTCGTTTCCAGTAGCAGTTTCACTCCGTGATCTTACAGCAGTACAGCAGCAAATTGCAGCAATCAACTGGAAATTTTTGACCAAACTTTGCCTGTATGGGCATGGAATTATGCCACTTAGTGGTCACTTTGTCACTGCTCGTGCGGATGAACGCTTTAATATACTAGAAATGGACTCAGCTAATGGAGTCGTGCAGGAGGTGGACCTTGTGGCTATTCGTGAGACTCTACAACTACGATACACTCCATTGCTTGCTCCTTGGGGGACAGGCCGACAAGGCCATCTTTGGATATTAGAAGCTAGGGAACTAGCTACAGAACTAGCCATTCGGTTGAGAGCAAAGAAATTGATTCTGTTGGAGAATATATCATCTCCATTGATTGAAAAAGACAGAAATACTTCGATTTTACGCCAATGGTTGCGTCAGCAGACTTCTATAAGTAAAATCAACAGACTCCGATTAGAATGTATGGCTACCGCATGTGAAAGGGGTGTGACGAGATGTCATTGGTTGGATGCAACCAAGGAAGGAGCACTGCTAACAGAGACGCTTACTTCTGGTGGGATTGGCCTCATGGTCACTAATACAGCCTACCGACAGGTGCGAGCTGCTAAACCAAGTGATATCCCACAAGTTTGGGGACTGCTAAGTGGGCCGATTAAAGACGCCAGTATTGTTATGCGTAGTACTTCCTATCTTGAACAACACATTGAACGGTATCGTTTGTTTTGTCAGGATGAGGATGTGTTGGGTTGTTGTGAACTGATTGGTTATCCAGAACAGCAAACTGTAGAGATTGCGGCCTTGTCAGTAGCGTTGGCTTACCGTAACCAGGGAATTGGGAGAGAGCTTATTAGTGTTGTCCTTAGAGAGTTAAAAAAGCAGGGAACAAAACGAGCAATTGCATTAAGTTCGCATGAGGACAATGTGTTCATCAATTGTGGCTTCAAAGAACGCTCACTAGCAGATCTTCCCCCAGACAAACGTTGCAACTATGACTCTCCTCAATCAAAGATTTACATCTATTCGCTAATAGAAGCTGGCAAGGATCTTATTACAGACTGAATCTGTAAGTTGTTTGGATCCAACTGGCTTGCAGTGTTCAGGGCTATCTTGGCCTGGTCCATCTCACCAAGCTCTCGGTAGAGCAGTCCCAAATTCCACCAAGCTACTGCATACCCTGGAAATTTGGCTGTGACACTTTCTAAGAAACTCCTGGCATCCTCGTAGCGCCCCTTCTTGATTAAGACCGTACCTAAGCGTAAACCACTTTTGGGATTCTCAGGATTGAGCTGCAAAGACTCTCGGTAAAGTGATTCTGCTAGGTTGAAGTCGCGCTGTTTTTCATAGCTGAAGCCTAGATAAAGTGCGACTTCGTCTTTTTTTGGAAAGCGATCTCGGAGCTCTAACAAATTCTTGTGCGCTGTTTCTGTCTGGTTTTGCACGAGAGCTATGCGAGCCAGATAGAGGGCAGGTTCTACGGTTTCAGGTTGCAGTTGTTGAGCAGCTTCCATCGCTGATTTCGCAACTTCCCAATTTTCCTGATCGAACTGAGTTACCCCTTTTTGTAACAATTCCTCATAGGGTGAATTTTCTATTTGTTGTCGATCATCAGAAAGATCAGAAGTGCTTTTTGGTTGTGTGCTCTGGGGTAGCCAGGGCCGCAACTCTGGACGCAAAACAGTGAAAGCCTGATTAGGGTTCTCGGGACTTTCAATAAAGGGATAGTAGCGCAGACCACGTTGGATTGCCCGAGGGTTGGGCTCAGCGTCATCAAGGCTCAAACCATACAAAAGCCACGCAGGACCGTGGTAGGGATGACGAGCATTGGCAATCACGGCTTCAGCCTTTGCTTCAAATCGCTGACCTTGTACATAAAACCAGAGGGAGGAGAGTGCACGGTATTCAGCGTGGTCAGAGAAGTCATCTTGTAAAGAATCTAAATCTTGTCGAATTTCATTGAGAAGCTCAGGTGGAACTGGTTGCTGAATGAAGGCTTCCTGTAATTGTAGGATCACTGATTGGAAGCGCACTCGCCTATCCAGACCTTCATACTGCTCTGTAAGATTTCTCAGTGCCTGAAGGTGTGCACTACGTGTGTCAGCGATCCAAGGTTGGGGGTTGAGATCCTTCCAGCGATAAAAGGCCTCGAGTGCTTCGAAGGAAACATCCTGAGGATAGAGAAGCAAGTCTGCGAAGACTGGATTCCTAGTCTGTAGCACCTGAAGTAGTTCTTGGAGCAAAGCATCGACACTTTGTAAAGAGTGCTGACTGCGAAACTCATCCTTCTGAAGTTGATTGTTATTGATTGAAAAGAGAGTCCAGCGAATGGAGAGTTGCTGAAGCACCTGTTGGGTAGACAGTTGAAGCAGATGGGATAATCGAGCTTCTCGCATTATTTGGTCGACTTGATCGGGCAGGCGCTCTTTCCAAAGCTCAACCGTTTCTGGGGACATCACGGCAAATTGATCGTTGAACTGGAATTGGCGGGTAAGCTCTTCCTGAAGGAGGCGAGGGAACCGATTATCTTGCTGAATACGGTAGAGATTCAGAACAGGAAGAATACCTACGTGGAGGCGAGTCTGGGCAAACGCTAAGGAAGAGACCAGTAGCAGTACTGCGCCACCAAGGCAGCACAGTACGAAAGACCGAAAAATCGGTCTTACCACGGGGATGCGGCGTAGGAATTGACAGAGTTGTGAGAATTGTGATGGCTGACATCAACATCTTGGTGATCGTCTTCACTGGATTCTACATCAGCAGCCTCGACCTCTTCAGATGTTTCGTCCTCAGCGGCTTCAACGGTTTCTACAACTTCTTCAGTGGCCTCAGTGTCGGATTCACTCTCATCAACCGCAGCTTCAAGCTCCTCAAAGCTGTCAATCAACAGCGCGAGTTTGTCGTGCATTTCTTGACGCTCTGCTTCAAGAACTGTGTTCCGTTCTTTGAGTTCATCAATTTCTAATTGGTATTCTTCGATCTTTTCAACTGCTTGACGAATGCGGGATTCTAGGCGGGAAAGTAAGTCAGACATGGCTAGTCCTCAATGGAAATGTTTGGGTGTCGTGGTCCATGACAGTGAGCGGATGACTGCAGGCATAGCAGATCCAGAACGATCAAGAATGCAACAAGTATACTAGTTCAAACCAAGATGTTGGTTCCAGAGAGGTCCAGCAAGTCTAGCGGCTAAATCATGCCAGGAATTAATGGAGTGCTTCTCATCTTGGCCAGAAGGATGGTTTTGTGCTCGGCTGAGAGAAGAATAAATTGAATCAGGGTTGGCGGGTTCGTAACTGTAGATGTTTGAGCGATTACTCTTGAGGAAATTAGGAAGAATTATCGGCAGTCCAGCGTAAGTGTACTGCAAGACCTTTAAACTGTCAGTACAACTTTCCATATCAGGCTTCCACAATTTATTATCTAGACCTAAATTAGCATTTAAAATATATGGAATTGTTTCAGTAAAAGGCATTTCACCATAGTAAAAAATATTTTTCGCTAAAACTTTTTTTTCTACGTCACCAATAATATGGAAGTACCAATCCTCCTTGCAAGAAGAAGCTATCTGAAGAAAGTTATGGTCAAAATACCCATTACCAACCCAGACCGCGTTGTAAGCGTTTTCGTCGAAAGGTGACTGATGCGGTTTATTGAAGTCATCTTTGCTGATACCATGATAGTCCAAAGACAAATTCTCAGAACTTTTGAACTGAGAGTACATAAACTCACTTGGAACACTGATTAAATCAAAAAAATCCCAGTATTTTTTTTCATATTTCGTACTAATGGGATGTTTCCTGAGGACAGTTAGAAGATCAGACATTCTGTAGACTGTACGGGCATTTTTGTTGATATCAGTGATTTGTTCAATTAACAATAATCCGTCTGCGCTCTCAAATATAAGTAAATCAGCTTCACTGATAAAATCGTGTGTCTGGTCGAAAGAAAATAAAGAATAAGATTCAACTAAAGGTTGAATAAAAAGATTGATAAGGGATTGTTTAAAACCAATTGAATGGAACGGGGTGAAATGTAGATAGGAATAAAAATTGGGTAATTCTTCAACTAATTTATTCCTTTCATGAGTGCTGTAATAGTTGAGTCGTTTGTTTCCTTGCAAAGAAGAGATCCAACTTAGACCAGTTGTAAAAAAAAGAACTTTCCAACCGAAATCATGGAATGATTTTGCAAGGTGGTGAAATCCTGCGCGTCTTTCCGATCTCCATACATGATAAGTAAAAAAGACTATTTTCAAAAATCCCTTAGCTTAATATTTGTTGGCAAACAAAAGAGTCTGCTTTAGAACTATTTTTTTGATATAAATTATATCAGTATATTTGATAAGTAGCGAATCCAAAAAAGTATTATTAGATAATTTATTATATACTTTAATTGTAAATAATAAATGGAAAAAATAAGAAATAGAAGTTGCACACGCTGCACCTTCAAGTTGAAATATTGGGATAAGAATAAG
>PBZZ01000039.1 GCA_002730365.1 Deltaproteobacteria bacterium | reverse complement strand
TGAAGAAGTTGAATTAATTTCTCCTTACCTCCATGTCTCCCATCTTGGTGAACAACGCTTCAATTTCTCAGACCTGATTGAGCAAATTACAACTCCTGAAACAGCTTCAACTTCTTCCGTTCAAAAAGAAGCCAGGTTTCCTTTTGAAATTAGGACAATTACAGTTCGGCAGGGGAAACTGCGGTTTCAGGATGTGCCCCGAGATCAAACCTACAATATCTCTGGACTGAATTTTCGGCTCCCAACAATTTCGTCATTTCAGCTTAAACCGGGTCAGGTTTCGGCTCCAGCAACTCTAATTGCTCAGCTAGGCGAAACAAGCCTGAGGGTGGTTGCTCAGGAATTCACTATTGCTCCCTTAGAAACAGCTCATCTCGACGTTCAACTAAAAAATCTTTACCTGCCAGATTTTCAGCAGTATCTCCCAAAAGAGTGGGCACTCCAACTTCAGGACGGGTCGGTTGACGCAGATCTAAAAATAGGATTTCAGGCTGAACATTTCGAACAGTTTGTCCTCAGCGGATCGGTGCAAATCCAAAGGCTCAGCATTCAGAACAGTCTCCCTGGCGAGGCTTCCACAAGATTGCTGGAAATACACCATCTTCAGGTTCCAATTCCTAAGGTTCAGGTACTGCCAAGCCTGCAGGTAGCTTTAGGACAAGTCGAATTGCGCGAATTCGAAGCATGGTTAAAACGTACCGAGAATTGGGCTTTCTTTTGGGACCAGATTTTCAAAACAATATCTGGAAATACGGTTGAGGAAAGTTTAGATACTGAGCAATTATCAGTGGAGTTGGGAGGGCTCCGCATTTCAAAAGGGAAGCTTCATTTTATCGATCAAAAGAACCATCCAGCAACGCCTCAAGAATGGCAGTTGGATCAATTTTCAGTGGGTAAACTGACGCTGCCTCTTTCATCCATAAAAACGTCTCTGAGTATTAATTTAGCTCGGGAAGGGGGCCCTAGTCTTTCGTTCGAGGGAGCTTTCAATCCAAGCAATTTACGTAGTCAAGGACGATTAGATTTGAGGACATTTGAACTCGCTGAACTCACACCATTTCTTGAAGGTGTGATACCGGTTGAAATGAAAGGAAGTTTAGATCTGAAAACAGATTTAGAGTGGGATCCTGCGGCCCAACTGCCCAGACTGAAGAAGACCTCAATGCAGTTAAAAGATTTTCAGTTGGATCGAGGTCAAGAAACATTGCTACAGCTTGCTAGCTTGGGATTAAACAGTGACGAATTGGATCTGCCGGCAAAACAAGTTTCGATAAGATCTCTCTCCTTGAAACAACCCCAATTTCTATTATCTCTTGATGAGGACTGGACCACCAATTGGAATCACTTGGTTCCCTCACTAGCTCCAAAAAATCCAGAGGAGAGTGATCAGAAAACAGCATGGCAAGTTCAACTCAATCAACTTCAGGTTGACAGTGGGGCGCTGAACCTGATTCATCAGCGAGAGAACAGGGAAGAAGTCAAAAAATTGTTGCGAATCCCTGTGCTGAAGATGAACGAATTTAGATGGCCACTGGTGGGAGAAAGTCGAACAAGGCTCAAATTAACGACGCTTGAGCAGGAAGAGTTTTCACTGGATGGTATTGCAAGTTGGAGTGAGCAAACTTGGAGAGGTGCACTTAAGGCGAATCTAAAATTACTGCCATGGGAAACCTACTATCGAGATCAACTGCCTTGGCAGATCAACTCTGGTCGCATGAACACCGCTGTGCAATTGCAACTCAATTGGAGTCCTTTCCGATTACGAGTTGACGCAGGTAAGCTTCATCTTTGGGATCTGGAACTTGTTGAATCACAGGAAGCCTTGCCAGACCTCAAATTTGCAGAGCTTTCCCTGAGCGGAGCAGTTGTCGAGTGGCCGAAGCAATGGATTGAATTTGAGTCTCTGAATCTCCGCGCATTATCTGCCAAACAAGCCAACTCTTCTCTTCCTGATCTGACCTTAAGGGGCTTGGCCAGTGGAGGTCTGTCGTTAGCAGTTCAGGACCAGCGCCTCAATCTAGGAGCACTTCAATTCCAAGATTTGAAGATTCCTGGGGATTTCTTGACATCGCCAAGTCTGGATCTGGAACAGTTGACAGCCCTGGGGCTAGATTTGTCATGGGCCAAGCAGCAGGCGAAGTTGGCAAAACTGGATCTACAGCAGTTTCAGGTAACCCCTTCGGATGCAATTCAACCAGAGCTCAGGCTTCCCAAATTCGTAGCTTTGGAATGGGATCTTGATTGGCTCAAAAAGGATCTTCTTCTCGAAAGCGTTTCTGTAGATAAAGGCTGGATTGAACTCGCCTCGTTGCCTGATGGTCGCCTCAATTGGGGACGATGGCTACCAACTGCAACCAAACAAGATGGAGCGACCAATTCGAGAGATAAGACTCCGTGGCAAGTGGAGCTTACCAAACTAAAGGCAACCCTTGATCGCTTGAGTTGGCAAGATCTACTGACTCCAACTCCACCGTTGGTAATTAGCAACGGATCCCTGGAGGTCAAAAACCTAAATACTGATCGGCAGTGGATCGAAAATTTTACTCTGCAGGGAAAGCTGGATGAGACTGGACAGGGGTCTGTTACCGGTTCCATTCGCTTTGACAAGGATCTGAGTCTCGATGTTGATCTAGTAGATTTTGATCTACTAACCTGGCAACCCTACTGGATTGAATATGTGCCCCTGAAAGCTACACAAGCTCTCGGCACCCTTCAGGGGCGATTTTACTACAACTTTGATCTAGTCGGTGAGTGGCTACGTTTTAATGGTCTTGCTCGTATTCGAGACGCAAGTTTCCTTGCCAAGGAAACTGGTAAATTCATGGGTCGGTGGGACTTGCTTGAAACCGAGAATGGACTGCTAGAATTCGATCCTTTTGTCTTGGACCTAGGGTCGATGCGATTGTCAGATTTTGAATTGCCAATCCGGAGGCAAACTGATGGGGAGTTGGAATGGATAACACTCTTCGAGAGTGAGGGGGATGAAAAAGATGCTAATCTGGAGCCAGGCCCTGTTTTCTTAAAAAAACTCTCTGTGGAGAGCGGCAATCTGAACTGGGATGATGCAAGTAATGCCAAGCCGTTACTTATCACGTTGCAAAACCTCAAAGGCGATATTCAAAATATTCTTGGCTTAGATGTTCCTCTGGAACTGGATTTACAAGGGCGTTGGGAAGGGGTTGCACCCCTCGATGCAAAACTTACTCTTGATTGGCATCGGGATTCCTGGGGCATCAATGGCAAACTGTATTCACAAGATTTTGATCTTCTATGGGCTAATCCATATGCAGAGCGCTATCTTGGCTATCGTTTTGACCGAGGAAGTGCTGATTTGTCAGTTGATTACAAAACGGCTGGAGATGAAATTGATGTTGAGAACAATCTCCTCATTCAAAGACTAGTGCTGGGCCCTGAAACTCCTGGACCAGACACGCTGGACCTCCCAGTGGAATTAGCTGTTGGATTACTTCGAGATCCCCAAGGCACTATCGATCTTTCTGTACCTGTTAGCGGAAACCTCGAGGATCCAGAGTTCGGGCTTTGGGACGCTACACTGACCGTTTTTGTTACTCTCATTAGTAAAGCTGTTACCGCCCCATTCACGCTAGTTGCCGATGCTGTTTTTGATGGGGATTTGGACGAAAACACTCAGATCATCCGTTTTCGACCAGGAAGTTTGGAGATCCCAGCTGCGGAGAAAACAAAAATAGATCAATTGAGAGATGTGTTGAAGGAACGACCCCAGCTGAAAATGGAATTGGTGACACTCTTACGTCGTGAAACAGAGATCGCTGCCTTACGAGAGCAGGAACTGAATCGACAGATTCGCCGTGAGAAAATTGCAGAGTTAGTTCGGTTGAATGGCGAAGATTCGATCTCAGCACAGATGACTCTTACTGCAAATGAGCAGCAAAACTACTTGAAGCAAATGTTTCAACGAATCTACGGTAGCCCGCAGGGGCTCAGTGTAAAACAGGTTCGGTTGAAGCTATTGGATGAGATTCCTATCGAGAATCGGGACTTGGAGGAGCTAGCACAACAGCGGGCTTACAACATTCGTAATCTGTTGCTCAAGGAAGGGTTGCTTGCAGCAGAGCAGATCAAGTTGAATCCAGTTTTCGAAACAACCACATCACGCTTTCAAACAAGTAGAGTGGAGTTGAGATTCACCCGTTGAATACAATCATTGTGATGAGCTTTCCAGGTAAAGACGCTGAGTATATTGCTGTAGCTGCCGGGCACTGTTGGGAATGGGCTGATCCCACAGACGAAGTACTCTGCGGGCGAGCCTGATCATATCCTGGCCAGCATTGCTCGTAGAAGCAAAAGACATCAATGATCTACCCTGCCTCAGTGAATTGGGCACAGCATGATCTTCCGGGATATAGCCAATAAATTCAACAGTCAAATCCAGTTGGTGCCTCAGGTGTGTTTCCAACTCGGGAATCATTGATAGATCATCAGGTCCCAAACCACGGTTGAAGACCAATCGCGGTCTGAATTGGTGCCAGCTGCTCAAAACTTTTTCTACAATCTCGGAATCCAAAGAACTGAGAAAGCTTTCAAGCAGATTAGGTTGGTGGCTTTTCAATTCTAATGGAGAGGCATAAAGAGTCTGTAGCTTGCGGTGGACAGAACGATCTTGTGGCAGGGCATGTCCAATCACCCGAAAAGCCAGATTCTTCAGAAAGTTCATCAAGTTTTGCAGTGAAGTGATTTCTGGCGTTGTTACCAGCAAGCCCTTGTGTGCAATTCGAAAGAAATCCAAAGTACTAAACGAACTGCCTGCTCCTAGATCCAGAATTACATATTCTGCAGGGAGTGCTCGGATCTGTTGCATCAGCCGTCGCTGCTGAGCCACGTTCAATTGAGTAAGGAAGGGATTTCCTTCATCTCCAGCTAGCAAATGAAGATTTCGGTGCGGAGTGCGAGCCAGATATGATTCTAGTGGGGCTCGGTCCGCTGAGCGTAAGAAACGTGCCATTCCTGGTGGCGTGCCTCCACTGAGTCCGAGGCAACTGTGAAGATTAGCTGCGCCTAGATCTAAGTCAATTCCGATTGTCTTGTGGCCTAGTCTCGCCAGCACAATAGCCAGGTTTGCAGCAATCAGGCTTTTGCCCACTCCACCCTTGCCCCCCGCAATCGGAATAATTGTGGGGGTTTTCCGATTGGCTGGAGTTTCGTTCATATGACCTGTTAGATAGTTGGTTTCTCGAATATCGCCTTTACATCATTGCAGCAATCAGCAACTTTTTCCAGAGAACAGAAAATGTGAAATTAATCATCCTGATCGCTATTGGCAAATGTGGGGCCGGTAAGAGCGTAATCACAGCAAATCTAGGTTTTNCCNTTGCAANATTGGTTCATCAAGTAATCGTTGCTGACTTAGACTTTGGTGATGCCAACCTTCATAACTATTTATGGCTGAAAAATAACAATCTGGGGTTGAGGGATTTATCACAAGATCGGTGCGCCTGGTTGACAAACCTACTAGTACTCACCTTTCATCCAAATTTGTAGTTCCTTTCTGGGGAGGGAGCGATTCCCTTTGAGGCCAATCTGAATGTAATGGCTCAGTTCAGTTGCCTGTGGAACTATATCAACTTCCCGCTGGAATAATTCTTTTGGATCTAAGCGCTGGCTTTAACGTGTTGCCCCCAGATTTCCAATGCTTCTTAAGCCAGATTACGGATCACAAGAACAAAGTTTCCGTTTGTAATGAATCTACTGAATTTCCTCGGTAGTCTATTTATCACCAACTACTGCATAAGCTCTCTAAAGTTTGTGATTTGCTCAATCTGATATGTAAATTTCTGTTCTAACAGATCAATTCTGTAACCGTAGTCACGATGAGGGAAGTCCTTCAACTAATTTCAGCCCATCATCCTGAAATTGCAAAATACCTCAGCAAGACCGGGAATAACGTCAAGTTCGTGTTGTTTTCAACCAAGTTAAGCAACAAAAGGTTCTTGGATTTTTATGTGCAAGTACAGGCTCGGCCAGTGATCAACTTTCCTTTCCATTGGATAGTTGGACACAGTGTCCAAAAAATTTTTCAGTATCCGCAGTACACAAAGTTCAAATCCCATTGATTCAGCGAGGTATTTCTAAAGATTTGCTGTGTTTATCAGGCAACTTACTAAAAAAATTGAGATCAATTGGTTGGGCAATACCTTCAAGCCAGTAACTCAATCAACGGTCAAGATTATTGGGATACTCTCATCATGAACCCTCAGCTATCACTTAACTTTTGCAAAAAACCATAGTTATTAGCAAAAAAACCGGTCGACTTGGCAACCGCCTTCAACTTTATGCGCACTGGATTGCTTTTGCGCTAGAGAAAGAAGTGAGATTACTGAATCCAGCTTTCGCTGAATATTCGTTATTTTTTCAAGGGACTGCGGATCAGAGATTGGGAAAATTTCCCAAAGATCAAGGTGCTGTTTCCCCCTCTGAAGCTTTTAGAGAGTGGATGTATTGGTCAAACCGCGCAGCTTATAAATTAGCCAAGCCCTTAGCGATCTCAAAGAATTCAGGTATAAGAGTGGCGAAAGCACAAAGTTCTAAATTTATTCAAACCAATTCTCTTTTAAATGACGTTCTACAAGAATCTTGGAATATCTTGTTCACACAGGGACTTCATTTCTATTCACCTGAAGAATGGTTTGTACGGCATGGAGATAAGATCCGCAGTTTTTTGGAACCTTTAAACGTTTATCAAGAGAAATCGACACAGCTTGTAACAAAAATAAAATTACAAACAGATGTTCTTGTGGGAGTTCACTTGAGACAGACTGATTATAAAGAATTCGTGGGAGGTCGCTTTTTCTACTCTCTGGAACAATACTTAGTGAAAATGCTGGAAATCAGGGATCTTTACCATCCTAGAAGATGCAGTTTCCTAATTTGCTCTGATGTGCAGTGGGAAGGGAACCCAAAGCAAGGCCTGGCATATTTTTCTGGGCCGGGAACTTTAGTAGGTGACCTGATGGCTTTGTCGAAGTGTGATCTGATACTGGGTCCCCCCAGTACTTTTAGTGGATGGGCTGCTTGGTACGGTAAAGTTCCCATTCATTTTCTTGAAAATCCAACCATCTCCATCTCACTGGATTCCTTCAAAATTCTGCCCTATCCCCACGGAGCCTTTCGGGAAGAATACGCATCCCTAGGCTAGTGGGTGATTAGCCACTGCCGAAACTGATCTGTTGTCTTCGATATATCAAATTCTGCTTCTGCCCTATTTCTTGCGTTTTCCTGAAGTGTTTCATATTCAAGTGCTGACATTGCATTGATTTCCTCAAGAACCTTTTCTACAGATCTGGGGTTTTCGAGATCAATAAAACGACCATAATTTACCTGATTCAATTCTGCGAAGCTTCCTTGCCTAACGGTAATTGTTGGTGTTCCTGTGGCCAGGGCTTCAAGCAAAGAAAATCCGTAAAACTCATTCTGGGATGTGAAAAAGAGAAAGTGTGATTGCTCGAGTATCAAGTCAGGCTCATTGGTAAAACCAGGGAAAAGTATCTTTGTAGTAAGATGTTGAGGTACCGTCTGCTGAATTTGCTGTAGATACTCCTGCCCCTTCGTATCATGATCATGAGGTTTTCCAAAAATCTTGAGGACGAACCGCTCTTGAAGGTTTGGGTTGTTTTGAAAAGCGTCTACAACTGCCTCAACTAATTCACAAATCCTTTTCGCAGGTTCAATTCTTGACAGCGAGACCAGTGTCAGGGGCGAATGCCAAGATTTTTTTTGGACTTTTCGAGCCAAAGGGACTCCAAAATACTGGAAATGGCGACATTTCTCAGGAATGGGTATCCGTTCTTTGGACTGACTGTGGGTCAATCTAGTCGGAAAAATACAGTTAAATTTTTGATAAAGGTAAA
>PBZZ01000038.1 GCA_002730365.1 Deltaproteobacteria bacterium | reverse complement strand
AGATCTTGTAGCAATGGGTTGGGGAGAAAACGGACACATTGCCTTCAACGATCCCCCAGATGCCCTTTTCGAGGACCCACATTGGGTCAAAGTTATCGATCTTGCTCAAGAAAGTCGCCTTCAGCAGGTTGGGGAAGGACATTTTAATTCCCTGGATGAAGTACCAAAACAGGCGATTACCTTGACAATTCCTGCTCTTATCGCTCCAGTACACATCCTTTGTATTGTTCCGGAAAGGAGAAAGGCTTCAGCTGTGAAGGCCTGCCTTGCTGAGCAGGTGGATGAATCTCGGCCAGGTTCCATCCTTAGAACCATTTCACACGCTACCTTGTTGCTGGATCAAGATTCAGCTTCACTACTCTAATCATCCAACAATGGAGTTGCCTATGCTTTAAATTACGGGTAGACGACAGCTGTCTTTTATCCAATGAGTTCATTTC
The DNA here is from genome assembly GCA_002730365.1 of Deltaproteobacteria bacterium. The sequence goes on along the minus strand of PBZZ01000038.1, from coordinate 12,620 downwards.
ATTTCAAAAATCTTCACTAACTGAAGTTAGTTAAAAGAGGACACTTCATGAAACGATCTACTTTTCTCAAATCTCTCGTTGCTCTTGGGTTTTCTGCGATCATTGGGAGCACAGGAGCAACTGCAGGGGAATCTCCCGACCTCGCAGCAATGGTAAAAGCCGGGACATTGCCACCATTGAATGAGCGTCTCCCCGAAATTCCATTGATGCTGCCAGTTGTCGACGAAATTGGTCAATACGGGGGCACACTTCGTCGCGCTTTCCTAGGTCCTGGTGACCATAACAACTATACAAGAGCGGTCTACGATGCACTGGTTCGTTACGCACCAGACGGAAGCCAAATCGTTCCTCATATCGCAGCAGGTTGGGAATCTAACGAAAACTTTACGGAATGGATTATTCGTCTGAGGCCAGGAGCTAAGTGGTCAGACGGAACTCCATTCACAGCTGATGACATCATGTTCTGGTACGACAATATTTTGATGAACCAAGAACTCATGCCAGGTGGGGCCGGGTGGATGAAAAATGGAGATGGTTCGATGGCTTCCGTTCAAAAGCTTTCGGACTATTTGGTCAAGTGGACTTACAAGCAGCCAAATACAGCCTTCCTGCTAAACATGGCTAATCTGGATGGTGCTGACAAATCGATTAGCAATCTTGTCTTTGTTCCAGCTCATTATTTGAAGCAATTCCATCCTGACCATACCAGCAAGGCCAGCTTAGATGCCAAGGTCAAAGAAGCAGGATTTGATACTTGGACCCAACTATTCGCTGTCGAAGCACTCCCCCATTTGAGTGGTAACCGACCTGGAATGGCAGCCTGGGTTCCAGACGGAACAACTGTTTCGGATCAGGTCTTCACGATCAAACGAAATCCGTATTTCGTGGGAGTCGATCCCCAAGGTAACCAACTGCCTTATATTGACGAAATCCGCTTTACCTTCTATGCAGATAAAGAAGCACTGAATCTCGCTGCAGTCGCTGGTGAGATTGACTTCCAAGGGCGCCATATCAACATGAGTAGTTATCCTGTTCTCAAGGAAAATGAGAACAACGCTAACTATCGTGTAGTCACCTGGCCAACCTTCGGGGGCTCCGACGCGGTTGTGATGTTGAACCAAACCTGGACAGGTCCAGAGGGTGAGTACTTCCGCAATAAGGATTTCCGCATTGCCCTTTCACATGCAATTGATCGGGATTCGATCAAGGAACTGGCGTTCTATGGCCTTGGTGAGGCTCGTCAGGGAGTACCAGCTCCATTCCATCCCTACTATCCTGGGGACGAATACGCCTTCCGCTACACCGAGTTCGAACCAGAAGAGGCCTCGGCAATGTTGGATAAAATTCTTCCAAACAAAAACAGTGATGGACATCGCTTGATGTCAAATGGACAAGTGCTGGACATTGAAATCGGGGTGGTCCCCCAATTTGGCGCCTGGACAGATATCGCACAATTGATTGTGGAGAATTGGGCAGAAGTCGGAGTAAAAGCGCACGTGGAAGTTCGCGAGCGAGCTCAACACTTTTCAATGCGTCCAGCTAATGAGTTGATGTCAGAAGTCTGGAACGAAGACACCACGGGCTTTCCCTTCAGCGGTCAACCCAANTTTGATCCCCGAAGTGATCCNGCTNTAACCTTTGCACCCTTGGTTGCCAAGTGGTATGCATCCGGTGGTAAGGAAGGACAGGCTCCACCTGCTGAAATCAAGCGCTTGGTCGACATCATTGATGAAGCCAAAACTTCAGGACGTAATCGGCAAATCGCTCTGGCCAAAGAACTCTTCCAAATCTGGGCTGACAATGTCTGGGAGATTGGAACCGTTGGGATGACCCCAATGATCCAAGGAGTTCTGGTAGCGAATGATAAGCTGCAAAATGTTCCTGCTGTTGCCGGAAACGACTGGCCTCTGCGTACTCCTGGAGATACACGTCTCGAGCAGTATTTTTATTCACGCTGAGTCCCACTCCTAGCGGTCTGATTTCTATTTGGAAGCAGACCGCACTCCAAACGTCTGTCCCAGACATTTCTGAATGCTAATCTACATCATCAAGCGGCTCCTGCTGTTGCCGTTCCTGCTACTGATTTTTTCCGTCATCGCCTTCCTCCTGATTCAAGCTCCTCCCGGTGACTTTCTAACCAGCTACATTGCTGAATTGGCAGCATCAGGCTCCTCGATGGAAAGGGCTCAAATTGATGCGCTGCGTGCGCTATACGGTCTTGATCAGCCCATGTATCTCCAATATTTCAAATGGATGGGGAGAATCCTGACTGGAGACCTAGGAGTCTCGCTGGATTGGCAACGTCCCATTAGTGAGCTAATCGGTGAACGCATGGGGCTCACCCTCGCGCTCGGCTTGGGTACCTTTGTATTTACTTGGTTGATTGCGATTCCAATTGGGATTTTCTCAGCTACACGCAAATACTCTTTTTTTGATTACTTCTTCACTGTTTTTAATTACTTCGGTGTTGCCACACCTACTTTCATGACAGCTCTGGTTCTAATGTGGATTGCCTTCAAATACTATGGCGTGAGCGTCACAGGACTTTTCTCGGCAGAGTACATTGATGCTCCCTGGAGTTGGGATCGAGTTGTAGATTTAATGCAGCACTTATGGCTTCCCGTTGTCATTCTTGGGTTGGATGGAACTGCCCGTCTTGCCAGAGTGATGCGAGCCAACTTGCTCGACGAACTAAAAAAACCGTACATGGAGATGGCACGGGCCAAGGGTCTCTCAGAGTGGCGTTTGGTCATGAAGTATCCTGTACGATTGGCACTGAATCCCCTTGTCAGTACGATTGGTTGGTATCTACCTCTCATCTTTTCTGGAAGTGTAATTGTCGCAACTGTGATGAATTTGCCTACGATTGGGCCCATGTTGCTTAGGGCTCTGATCAGTCAGGATATGTTTCTGGCAGGCACAATCATTCTCTTTTACATGATGCTGGCAGTGGTTGGAACATTGATTTCTGACATCCTCCTGGCTTGGCTGGATCCAAGAATTCGTCTGGACGAGGAGTGAAATGTCCCAAAAATCAGATAACAAACCCAATATTGTTTTGATCATGCCAGATCAGCTCCGAGCAGACTTTCTGGGTTGCTATGGAGCCAAGTTCATTCAAACTCCAAATATCGATGCGCTCGCACAACAAGGCTTACAATTCAATCGGGCCTTATCGCCCTCCCCCATATGCATTCCAGCAAGGGCATCTCTACTCACAGGACATAATGCCCTCTCCACTGGAATACTAACGAACAACTATTGGCTTCGCCCAGATCATGAAGATTGTGGTCTTCTCAGTTTTACGAATGCCCTTTCAGAAAAGGGATATCACACTGAAGGCATTGGTAAGATGCACTTCATACCCTGGGACATCGAAGAAGGATTCAGTCATCGTTGGATTGCTGAAGACAAGCGCCACATCCATATTCAGGATGACTACGCTGATTATTTAGCAGCACATGGTCTTCGGAAGCTTGCTGGCACAGAAGAGCCTGGTTACCTAGCAAACCTGATGGCTTCAGTGAGCCTAATCCCGTGGGAACACCAAGTAGACGTTTGGGTTGGAGAACGGAGTGTAGAGTTTATCGAGGGTTGTCCCAAGGACAGACCATATTTTCTTTGGGTGGCTTTTCCTGGACCCCATGATCCTTACAATCCACCTGCAGAAATTCTTGATTCCATTCGTCCTGCGGAAGAGTTCCCCCTCTCAATTCCTGGAACTGCAGATAGTCAGACCTTTCAAAGTAGTTTTATTCAAGCCCACCTCACTGGATCAGCTCAAGCAGACTTTCGAGAGTTCCCAGAATCAGCCAAACAGACCATTCGACGACACTATGCGGGTTTGGTTCAGATCATTGATCACCAAGTCGGACGAATTTTGAACGCTATCGAAGAGCAGGATTTCGGGCGTGAGACACTCATTTTCTTCGCATCAGATCATGGAGATTTTTTGGGTGACTTCGACATGGTTGGTAAAGCTTTATTCTACGAATCCTCTGCTCGCATACCACTGATTGCGAAAGGAACTCCCTATCAGGCTGGACAATCCCAGCACTTAGTTTCGCTAACAGATCTTTATGCAACGATTCTCAGTCATGCGGGAATAAAGTTGACAGCTCAGGACTCCCAGGTAATCCCTACAAAGCCTGATCAAGAGACCCGTAAAAACCTGTTGGGAGCTACCGGTGCTGGGCTGATGTGGTGTGACAAGCGTTGGAAATTATCACGCTACAAGAATGGACTCAGCACTTTGTTTGATGTGGAAGTGGACCCCCTCGAACAAAACAACCTACTTCTTGATCCTGATTTTGCTGATATTCGGAACCAGATGGAAGTAGAGTTAACCAAATCGTTGATGGAGGGTCTGGTTCAGGGTCATCAAGAAAAATCATATCCCTACATGACACTTACACCAGATCATGCTGGGCATCATCGAAATTGGCAGCGGCCCTATCCAGCGAATACATGGGGAAAATCCGAAGAAATGAAGGCCAATTGGAGCAAAGCAGGGATGCCCGCATGAATCATTTTGCGCGAGCCTGCAGATGACTTCTCAAACTACCTCAAGCAATGAGGTCAGCGAAACGGTTAAGGATGAGGCCTTTGACGTAGCTCCTAATTGGAAGCTTGTTTGGTGGCGCTTCAAGAAGCATCGGTTAGCTGTAGTCAGTGCATTCGTGCTGCTTGGAATCATTCTGATTGCCTTGTTTCCTGATTTCTTCAGTATCCAAGATCCCAACAAATCGAGTGCTCGTAAATCTTTTATGCCGCCTCAGGGGATATCCTTTTTCCATGATGGAGGTTTTCAAGTCCATGTTAAACCGCTTAAAGGGAAACGAAATAAGACAACGCTCAAGATGGAGTGGGGTATCGACGAGAAGAGAATTTTACCACTACGTTTCTTCACAAGTGGTTATGAATACGAGGTCTTTGGGCTTTTCAAGACAGATCTACACCTCTTCGGAATTGAAAAACCGTCTGCTCGAAATTCATTCCACCTACTAGGCACCGATCGTTTAGGCCGAGATCAATGGTCTCGTCTGATGCATGGAACCAGAGTTTCACTTTCGATCGGGCTAGTCGCAGTTGGACTCAGTATTTTTCTTGGAATCCTGCTCGGTGGAATCTCAGGATATTACGGTGGCTGGCCCGACTTAGTCATTCAAAGGTTGATCGAGATCCTTCAGTCTCTGCCACCTATTCCCATCTGGATGGCCTTGACTGCAGCCTTGCCTAGAGACTGGACGGTAGAACAGACGTACTTTGCAATCACTCTCATTCTCTCCCTCTTGGGCTGGACAACACTTGGGAGGGAGGTTCGTGGTAGGTTTTTGTCTTTGAGAGAAGAAGACTTCGTCATGGCCGCGAAACTTTCGGGGTGCAGCCAAAGTCGTATCATCTTCCGACACATGCTGCCCACCTTCACCAGCCATATCATTGCTACTAGTACGCTTGCGATTCCTGTAATGATCATTAACGAAACATTTTTGAGTTTCTTGGGCCTTGGGTTGCGTCCGCCTGCTATCAGTTGGGGTGTACTCTTACAAGAAGCTCAGAATCTTCAGTCGATCGCCCTGGCTCCTTGGCTGTTGCTTCCCGGCTTAGCTGTCATCTTTACCGTTCTTGCGCTCAACATCCTGGGGGATGGCTTGCGTGATGCCGCAGACCCCTACATTTGAGAATACAAATGACAAATCAGCCTTTGCTGGAAGTACGTGATCTACAGACTATTTTTGAACTTGATGAAGGAACCGTCAAAGCTGTTGATGGTGTCAGCTTTGATGTGTACCCGGGAAAAGTTCTAGGCATTGTCGGGGAAAGTGGCTGTGGCAAAAGTGTCACGATCAAGTCGGTTCTACGTTTGATCGAAGAACCTGGCAGAATAGCTAACGGTTCCATTCGCTTCCGGTCAAAAATTCTGGGTAATTCCTCCACTGAAATGATTGATCTCGTTCAGTTGTCGGCTAAGAGTGCCCAACTTAGGACTCTGCGAGGGAATGAGATCGCGCTGATCCCCCAAGAACCCATGGCTGCCTTCAGTCCGGTACATACGATCGGCAATCAATTGATGGAGGTGATCCAACTCCATCAGCCTGTCAGTGACGAAGAAGCAAAAAGGATTGCTGTGAATCGTCTCAGAGAAGTTGGAGTTCCGAATCCAGAAAGCGCAATGGATCGCTATTCATGGGAACTGAGTGGCGGGCTTCGTCAACGGGCAATGATTGGTATGGCCCTTACCTGTGATCCTTTGCTCCTGGTAGCTGATGAACCGACCACTGCAATTGATGTCACCACGCAAGCTCAAGTTCTAAGCCTACTGCGTAAGTTACAACAGGAGCATCAGACTTCAATAATCTTCATTACTCATGACCTTGGAGTGATTGCCCAACTCGCTGATGATGTTGTGGTGATGTACCTAGGCAAGGTGATGGAGAGTGGCCCAGTTGATCAAATTTTCCATAATCCCCAACATCCCTACACTCGGGCTCTACTGAGGTCTATTCCAACCGTTCACACTAAGAATCGCAGTCGTCTTCCAACGATTTCAGGATCAATTCCTCATCCTTTTCAAAAACGTAGCGGCTGTCCCTTTGTGGCCCGCTGCCAAGAGGCTCTCCCGCAACAGAGATGTGCCAATCAAGCGCCAATACTCAAAACGATCAACGAACACCAATCAGTGAGTTGCTTCCTTCATGAAGAGGGAGTCAATGTCAGTTGAACAAACCCAATCAACATTTGCTGCCAATTCTCTAATGTCTTCGGAACGCTTGCTTGATGTTAAGGAGCTAAAAAAATATTTTCCGATCCGTAAGGGTTTTTTTAAAAGTGTAGTCGGCCAAGTACGATCTGTTGATGGGGTTACATTTCACTTAAACCAGGGAGAGACCCTAGGACTTGTGGGTGAGAGTGGCTGTGGGAAAACAACCACTTCCCGCTGTCTGCTGCGTGCCATCAATCCAACATCTGGGAAAATCTGCTACAGGCAAGCTGATGGTCAGTTAGTGGATGTGACAAAACTTGCCAGTGACGAACTGAGACCTCTGCGTCGAGAGATGCAAATGATCTTTCAAGATCCATTTGCATCTCTCAATCCTCGAATGAACCTACTGGATCTTGTCGGTGAACCTCTGTTGGTCAACGGGATCGCCAATCGCAAAGAGCGAAGTGATCGAGTTGCTGATCTGCTTCGTCTTGTGGGCCTTCGACCAGAATATATGCGTCGATTTCCCCATGCGTTTAGTGGAGGTCAACGGCAAAGAATCGTTATTGCCAGAGCCCTGGCACTCAATCCTCGTCTAGTCGTAGCCGATGAGCCAGTCTCAGCCTTGGATGTCTCAGTACAGGCCCAGGTACTCAACTTATTGCTTGATTTACAAGAGCAGTTGAAGCTGACTTATCTGTTTGTAGCGCATGACTTGAGTGTCGTCCGGCACATTAGCGATCGTGTGGCCGTCATGTATGTGGGCCGGATCGTAGAAATGTCACCAACGGATGAGCTTTTCCTAGCTCCAAAGCATCCTTACACCGCAGCTCTGTTATCAGCCGTACCGGTTGCTGATCCCAGAATTCGTTCAAAGATGCAACCCTTGGAAGGTGATGTGCCCAGTCCGACCAATCCCCCTAGTGGTTGCTATTTCCATCCCAGATGCCCTTTTGCTACTGATTTATGTCGGCAACAGGCTCCAGATTTGGAAGAAATTCGACCTAATCATTTTGTGGCCTGTCATCGGCAAGCCGAGTTATCATTGCTTGGAGTCTCAGCGCCAACCTGATCATAGTGGAAACATGCTCTTTTCAGCTAACCAGAAAGTCCACATTGATGGACAGGGAATTCTGACAGAGTCCCTTCAAAGTGTCGATAGCACAGTTCCCTCTGAAAGAATACGGACCCTTGGGTTGTGCGATATCCAGCTCAATGGCTTTGCTGGCATTGATTTCAACAATCCCGAATTAAACCCTGAAGAATTTCATCAATCGATGCAGGCTCTGCTGAGAACGGGTGTGACCAATGTACTTCCGACTTTGATCACTGCTGACCAAAATGATTTGTATCGCAATTTTGAAGCATTAGAGAGAGCACGGGCGTTCTCGCCCATTGCTCAGATGATGGTGCAGGGATATCACCTAGAAGGGCCTTTTCTCAACCCAGCCCAAGGNTTTGCAGGTTGTCATCCTTCTCNGTTCATGGGAAGAAAACCATCTTGGGAAAANTTTGCGAACTGGCAAGCTGCAGCGGCAGGTCGAATCAANCTTCTGACTGTGGCTCCAGAGATGCCTGGTGTTCTTGAATTGATTGCCAAATGCGTTGAAAGTGGAGTCCGTGTATCCCTCGGTCATACGAACGCCTCGCACATAGACATCCGAAAAGCAGTGGATGCTGGAGCATCGTTATCTACACACTTGGGCAATGGGGTTGCCCAGTTATTACCAAAAGTTGACAATCCGATCTTGTGCCAACTTGCTGAGGATGGTCTTTCTGCTAGCTTTATTGCAGATGGTTTTCATCAGAAACCCCATGTATTAAGCGTCTACATCAAAGCTAAGGGTTCAGACCGAACCATCTTAGTCAGCGATGGAACAGCAGCTTCTGGAGCAGTTCCTGGAACCTATTGTTTGGGCGCTACAAAAATTCAGTCAAAACCCGAAGGTGTGGTACATCTTTATGGAACCCAGAATCTTGCTGGTTCAGCAGCAACTCTGCTGGAATGTCTGCAAAATGTCATTTGTTGGTACAAAACCTCACTTGAACAAGGAATTCGCTGGACCTCAATCCAACCTAGACAGCTATTGGGCTGGCCAACGACCCAAAATGTTGGAGATCTTGCTGAATTGCTGGAGTGGGAATACATCAATGAACGATGGAGCCTAGCATCCGTTCAACTTGGTGCGAAGATCATCAAAATTCATTGAAGAAACCATCAAGCAACACACAAAAACTCAAATGGAGCGATTAAGATGAAACCCTCTTCCCCATTCAATCACCCAGATAGACTGTTCAGTTCAGATCCATCCCAACGCAATGTTGCGCGAAGACTTTTTGAGGAAGTTCGTGATCTCCCCATCGTTAGTCCACATGGCCATACCGATCCTAGTTGGTTTGCTCTAAACCAAAATTTTGGGAATGCAACAGAACTTTTCCTGATTCCAGATCACTACCTATTCCGAATGCTCTACAGCCAGGGGATTCCCCTGACAGACTTGGGAATACCAACTCGTGACGGTTCACCTACAGAGACCGATCACAGGAAAATTTGGCGAATCTTTACTGAACATTATTATCTATTTCGTGGGACTCCCTCCAAGATTTGGTTCGATCACGCCCTCCATGAGGTTTTAGGAATCAACGTTCCCATGCTGCCGGAGAATGCCGACCAAATTTACAACGAAGTGAACGCAAAGCTCTCAAGCGAGGCCTTTCGTCCACGTGCTTTGTTCGAACGTTTTCAAATCGAGATCCTGGCAACAACAGAGTCTCCTCTTGATCCCCTGACTCATCATCAAACACTTAGAGATTCAGGCTGGCAGGGCAATGTCATTACCGCCTTCCGTCCAGATCCAGTTGTTGACCCTGAATTTGAGGGCTTTGCTGAAAATGTTGGTAGGTTAGCTGAAATTACTGAAGAAAATGCAAACACCTGGGATGGTTACCTGAAGGCTTTGCAACAGCGAAGAGAATATTTCAAGTCGATGGGAGCCACCTCCACAGATCATGGGCACCCAACTGCGACTACAGCAGATCTTTCTCGAGCCGAATGTGAGCGGCTTCTGTCGGGAGCTCTTGCAGGGGAACTTAGTGCTGAAGAAGCAGATCAGTTTCGCGGGCAAATGATGACCGAAATGGTGAGGATGAGTCTGGACGATGACCTTGTTGTTCAATTACACCCCGGATCCTTCCGTAATCATAATCAACCCCTCTTCGAACGTTTTGGCCGCGACAAAGGAGCGGATATTCCAATGGCGACTGATTATGTCAATGGACTGAGGCCGCTACTTAATAAATTTGGCAATGAACCTCGACTCAGCATGATTCTTTTCACCCTTGACGAGACCAGCTATAGCCGGGAGTTAGCTCCACTCGCTGGACACTATCCCATCCTCAAACTAGGCCCTTCTTGGTGGTTCTATGACAGTCCGGAAGGGATGCTACGCTTCCGTCGACAAACAAACGAAACCACAGGCTTTTACAACACTGTTGGTTTCAACGATGACACCCGAGCTTTCATGTCAATCCCTGCTAGACACGATTTAGCCCGACGAATTGACTGCCGCTATCTTGCCGAACTTGTCTGTGAACATCGAATGAGCGAAGAGGAGGCTAGAGAAGTTGCCATTGATTTAGCCTACCGCCTCGTAAAGAAAGCTTATCGATTCAATGAGGAAAAATGAGTCGCGCAGTAGCACTGCAAGCAAAATTTGGTAATCAATACCCTAGAGAATCCTGTGAGATTGGTATTGTTCATCTCGGTATCGGCGCATTTCATCGTGCTCATCAGGCTTGGTATACCGACAAGTTACTCAGCCTATACCCCGGGAACTGGTCTATCTCAGGGGTCAGTCTTAGGAGCCCAAATGTGCGAGATCAATTAGCTCCCCAAGATGGATTCTACACTTTGGTGGAGAATGATCGCAATGGACAGCGTATGGAAGTCATCGGAGCTGTTCGTGAGGTACTTTGTGCTCCAGAGAGCCCACCAGCTGTTCTCACTCGGCTTTGTCACCCAGAAACCAAAATTGTTTCCTTAACAGTCACTGAAAAGGGCTACTGTCACGATCCAGCTACAGGTCGTTTAAACCAGAAACATCCTCAAGTAAAAGCTGATCTCCAAAACACAAATCAACCAAGCTCGGCCTTGGGTTATCTTTGTGAGGCACTTTATCGACGTTGGAAACAAGATTTGGGTCCGTTTAGCATTGTTAGTTGTGACAATTTGCCGAGCAACGGCAAAGTGCTGAGGGGACTACTCATCGAATTTGCAAAACTTCGTAATGCTGAGCTTGCCGACTGGATCGAAGATCGAGTTACATGCCCAAGCTCAATGGTTGACCGAATCGTACCTGCAACTACAGAGACAGATCGTCAGAATGTGCAAAAGCAGCTTGGCTTAGAAGATCAGGGAGTTGTGGTCACTGAGGGTTTTTCTCAATGGGTCCTCGAGGACAACTTCTGTGCAGGCCGTCCGGCTTGGGAAGAAGTCGGGGTCACCATGGTTGACGATGTAACACCATTCGAGCACATGAAATTAAGAATGCTTAATGGCACTCACTCAACTCTCGCTTATTTGGGCTTCATAGCAGGCCACGAGTTTGTTGCTGATGCCGCTAATGATTCTGATTTTCAACAACTGCTACTCGGAATGTGGCAGGATGAGATCATTCCAACTCTCAGTATGCCCGTGGGGATTGATCTTGAGTCTTATGCTCATGAACTTATGGCACGCTATCAAAACCCAGAATTACACCACCGCCTCTATCAAATTGCGATGGATGGCTCCCAGAAGCTCCCTCAACGATTATTAGGAACCCTCCGAGATCATCTTACCGCCAATCGGCTTCCAAAGAGGATCCTGCTCGCCATTGCAGGATGGATGCTCTACGTGACGGGAATTCAGGAGAATGGGAATGGTTATGAGGTGCAGGACCCCCTGACTCCAAAACTGCGACAGCTTGCCCAAGAGTCTGGATTCCTGAATGGTCAGTTGAATAGTAAAAAAACTTCAGAGTACGTTCATCAATTACTGCAAATAGAAGAAATCTTCGGCAGCGACTTATCAAATCACACTATCTTCTCTCAACAACTTACCTTAGTCCTTAAAGAACTGACGGAGAGCGGAGTGCGCTCAGTGCTAAGGCAAACGGTAATAGCTTAATCAACAGAGACTTTCGATGAGTTTAAATCGAGACTGGGAAAATCAAATGAAGCGTTCCTCCGTGAAGGAATTGCACCAGTTCCTGATAACTATTCTGGAAAAAGCAGGAACCCGAAGTGAGAGCGCTTCAGCAGTTGCCAAAGCCCTTTGCTCAGCTTCTATAAAAGGTGTGGATAGCCATGGTGTACGATTACTACCACACTACGAAAAGGTTGTTCGAGGAGGACGTGTCAATGGAAAATCGCAACTAAAAGTCAGAGAAGTCACACCAGTCGCAATTGAGATCAATGCAGATAACGGCTTCGGGCATTATGCATCTTATCTTGCAATTGAGGAGGGAATTCAAAGAGCCAAAACTTACGGGATCAGTATGATTTCAGTGATTCACTCCTCGCATCTTGGAGCGCTAGGCAGTTACGTTGAAGAAGCTGCGAATGAGGGATTCCTGGCTTTTGGATTTTCTAACACAGACACACTTGTTTTGCCTCATGGATCAAAAAAGCCCTTTCATGGTACAAACCCGATCGCGTTCGCTGCCCCAGTCGACAATCACACACCTTATCTGATTGACATGGCCACAAGCTGCGTTCCGTGGAATCGGGTGGCTGATTATGGAGCACAAGGACGATCGTTACCTGATGATATTGCCGTCGATAAAAACGGACAGCCAACAAAGAATCACAAAGAAGCCGTTGCGCTAAAGGCTTTTGGTGGTAACGACTATAGCTATAAAGGCGCAGCTCTTGGCGG
>PBZZ01000037.1 GCA_002730365.1 Deltaproteobacteria bacterium | reverse complement strand
GCTACTTCAAGATGGGGGGCAATACCATAACGTTTACGGTCCTCTGGGATATAGCCAACACCTTTGTGAATGAGTTCTGAAACCGATGCCCCTTTTTTTTCCTCGCCAGCAAACTGGTATTCCCCAGTATCCAAGTTTCTCAGGCCAACAAGAACTTCTGCAAGAGAGGCCTGCCCACTACCAGCCACTCCAGCCAAGCCAACTATTTGTCCTGCACGAATTTCCATGTTGATATTTTGGAGCAACCAGTGACCAAGTTCATGACGCAACCCAGCGTTTTTTAACCTGACGATAGTTGTATTTTGAGATTGATCTGATGTGAATTGTGAAGCTTTTGTTTTGATCTCAGGCGTTTGAATTGTACTTTCTCCCATCATCAAACGTGCTAATTCTGAAGGATTGGTCTCACCTCTATTTCGGGTAGCCTTGACCTTCCCATGGCGCAGTACCGTGATTCGATCGGATAGTTCGATAACCTCCTTCATCTTATGTGAGATAAAAAGAATGGAGTGTCCATCTTTTTTCATTTGGTGAAGGATTTTGTAAAGCGCTTCGGATTCTTGGGGAGTCAATACGGCAGTGGGCTCGTCGAGAATCAAAATTTTGGCTCCCCTAAACAGAACCTTGAGGATTTCAACTTTTTGTTGCTCCCCCACTGAAAGGTCTTGAACACGCAGATCTGGGTTCAATACCAGGCCATAACGTGTTCCCAATTCATTGATCTGTTGACGAACTCTTGATTTTTGTAATCGGAACGTTTGAGGTGTCCCCAAAATGATATTTTCAGAGACCGTGTGATTTGGAATCAGCATAAAATGCTGATGTACCATCCCCACTCCGTGAGCGATGGCCTGGGCTGGATTTTTAATGTAGAGTGGCTTTCCCTCTAGGAATATGGAACCGGAATCTGGAACGTACAGTCCACTGATAATGTTCATCAGCGTCGATTTTCCAGCCCCATTTTCACCGAGAATCGTGTGGACCTCACCACGATTTAAAGTAAGGTCGATCTGATCGTTTGCAACAATTCCTGGAAATTCTTTATGGATTTTCTGCAGTTCCAGAACAGGTTTCACTTCTGAGTTCTGGTCGCGTTGTAAACTAATCCTCCAGTGTTCACATATTTTTCAAGCAAGCGTTTGCTTTCCTCAACCATAATTCCCTCTTTCAAACGAATACCTCGTTGCCTAAGTACCCCTTCGATATTGCTAGGTAGCGGACCTTCGTCAAAGCCGGTTATTTGTTCAACCTCCTGACTTGTAGCTGCATAACAAACTTCTTTAACTCCTGACCAAATCACAGCTCCCAAGCACATTGCACACATCTGCGCATTGACCACAATTTGGAATTCTGGTAATTCTTCGGCCCCCAAATCATGGGTACCAACTGCTTTCTGTGCAAGGCTCAAGGCCATTACCTCAGCGTGTGCAGTCGAACAGCCTGTAACCACGACTCGATTGACTCCAACTGAGATCAACCTTCCTGATTCTAGCTCAAAAACTGCAGCCCCAAATGGTCCTCCAGTCCCCTCCTCAATTTGTCGATCGGTAAGACTGAGCACCAGTTTCATTCGTTCTTTGGAACTAAGAAAAAATTCTGGTTGATCCTTTAAAAAACCTGGAATCCATTCAGGCAGATACAAATCAACTTGCTGGGGAAGCGGATTCATAAAGGGTTGCTTCTTCAAATGTTGGAAATCAGGATGCGGACACCTTCATCCCAGTAAACTTCCTCTAAATTTTTTCCTGGGCCCTCGCGATCAACAATTAGAAAATCTTGCTTGGAAACCAAAGGAAGTAACGGATGGTGCCAAACACCTTTCGAATATTGTACCCCTTGATTACCTTGGGCTAAAAAACATCTTACTGCCTCGGGCTTGGGTTCAGTTGCCACCACGACCAGCCAAGGTTCGGCCTGTAAAGGTACAAACGCCTGGGATCCCAGTGGGTGTCTTTCAACCAGCTTCAATTCCAGCGGACGGGCCCGCGAACGTCCTCTAAAAATTGACAAAATTGCCGAACCTTCATCCAATTCTACCTTGGATAGAGCATGGTGTCTCTCAGTCGTCCCCTCATTGATCATAAAGGATTTTGCGTTGTTTGGTTCGATCACCTGACCGAAGGGAGCAAAGCTTTCTTCCGTCAATGGTTCTGGTTTAACCTCAATCACAGTTTACTCCCAAAAACCCGGAACCGAGAAATTCCTCCATCCGGAAAGATGTTCAGTTTGACATGGCTGACAGGTCCAATTTTTTCGAGGTCCTTCAATTCAAATTTATGGATTGTATCCGGAGTTAGATCCTTAGGCGTCAACAGCTCCGGCCAAAACATAGACTGGGTAATCAGTGATTGATCAGTACCCCATTCAACGTTCTGGGCCTGGACCGAACATTTTGCAGGCGAATTTCCTTTATAGAATGACGTATCCACTTCGATTTTGTTAGCTTCGCCGAGTGCACCCAAAGCAATCAATAGCCAATCAAAACCAGGTTCACGTCGCCGCCGAGTTTCCCAACCATCCCCCATGTTGATGCCTCTGCCGGAATCCAAGACGGCCTTTACATTTCCATAGTGAGCATCGTTATATGCTACAATTCTCCCACCGTTTTTGAGACTAGACAACTCAATCTCTGACCCTGCAATTGACCAGTCAGGAAGAACGTTTCCATATGCTCGGAATCGAGCAATCCCACCATCAGGATAAATATTCAATCTCAACCATCGCCACGGGCCAGGCTGTTTACAATCAAAAAAGTGTCGTTTCGATGGTCCAAGGCTGACAGATGACAGAATTTCCTCCCAACTTTCCGATGCATCTCCTGGATCATCCTCTTCTTTAGAAGCCCAAACTGAAGCCGCTGGAGGATAATTACCTGTGAAGTGGGTTGTGTCCAACTCGAGGCCCACCAAATCCCCTGGAATTCCCAAACGAATCACACACCAGTCATATCCACCATACCGCCTGCGTTTACTTTCCCAACCGTCCATCCATTTTCCAAAATCATCGTAAACATCTGGTTTGAAAATAGGATCTGTCTCCGCCAGCATCCGTTCCCGAGACGCAAAGCTATCATCGCTGCAACGCAAGGCAACCGTCCCAAGTCTTGGTAAACAGAGATTCGTAGTTGATTTAACAAAATCAGGAATTTGAATAGTGTTTTGAATTACCGTTTCCGTCATAAATACCTAAAAGATGACGTTAGTATCTCTTAACTGCCTCTGTAGGTCGAATAACCGAAAGGGCTTAACAATAGTGGGACATGATAGTGTTGCTCTGGGTTCAGAATTTCGAACTCAATCCTGACAACGGGATAGAAGAAGCTTTCGATATTTTGTGAGATGAAATATTTCTCCACATCAAAACTTATTCGATAATTGCCTTTGGCCAAAGAGCCTGGTTCTAGTAGGTTTGTTAACCTTCCATCAGCATTAGTCGATCCACGTCCGAGCAGTTGCCATTCAGAGTTGATCCAAGATTCCAACTGGATTGGAACATTCTTAGCCGGACTACCTTTGGCGATGTCAAGTACGTGAGTAGTGATAGGGCTCATTTTTAGATTATTCGAACATCTTATCGAGACGTAGCAACATGATTTTTTGTTGCTCTTGTTGAGCTATTTGAAGTTCTTCTTCGGGAGAGTTATTGATTCGTGCTTCAAGCAAATTCAACATTTCAAGCGCTGACTTACCTGTAGCACATACCAAAAAGACATATCCAAATCGCTGAGAATATTTTTCATTTCCAGATGCAAGTCTATCAAGAATTTGCTCTTCAGCCACTTCCACTCCGGCCTGTTCGTTAGCAGACCAATTTCTAGTGCTAGCAAAACGAGCAGCCAGCGCTTTACGATCTCCAATTCTTGGATGGTGTTCAAAAGCTTCTAGCCAATCTTGGACTTTCAAATCCTCCCAAATCTGGGTGGCTGCGTTGTACATCGCTTCCAGTGATCTGAAAGGTCTTGATTGGGCCATTTTGCTTGCCCAATTCTGGGAGCCACAACAACGCAAAAGAGCTTGCTCAGCATCTGCTATTGGCAAAATTTGGAAGTCAGTGAAGTTCATCCAACAGTTCCCAAATCAAACCAGTTTTGAGCTGGATGAACTTTGTGCCAATGTTTAGCGATATCTACCCTGCGTGTGACCCAAACTCGATCATGCTGTTGAATATGCTCTACAAATTTGCGTAATCCCTCGAAACGTCCTGGTCGTCCAATTAAACGGCAATGTAACCCAATGGACATCATCTTGGGAGCAGTCTCACCCTCTTTGTAAAGAGTATCAAAAGCGGCTCTAGCATAATCGAAAAAGTCCTCTCCGGTATTGAATCCCTGTGCAGTACCAAACTTCATGTCATTTACATCCAGAGTGTAGGGAACCAGCAGTAGCGGTTTTTCGCCGTGTAATTCCCAGTAAGGGAGGTCGTCATTGTAAACGTCGGAGTTGTAAAGAAATCCACCTTCCTCCGCAACGATCCTACGCGTATTTGGACTTATTCTCCCAATGTAGCAACCGAGCGGTCGGCTCCCCGTCAGTTGTTGCTGTATTTCTATAGCTTTTTGCAGGTGGGCTCTTTCAGTTTCTTCACCTACATACTGGTAGTCGATCCATCGGTAACCATGTGTGGCAATTTCATGACCATCAGCGAGCATTCTTGCTGCAACTGTTGGATTCCTCTCCAGGGCCATCCCTACTGCATAAACTGTTAGAGGCAATCTATGCTCACTAAACAGCGCCAGAATTCGCCAAACTCCTGACCGGCTACCATACTCATAAATCGACTCAATATTCATGTTTCGAACACCGGCCAACCCGGGCGCACCTACAATTTCCCAGAGGTAGCTTTCAGAATGGGGGTCACCGTAAAGCACACAGTTTTCACCACCTTCTTCGTAGTTGAGCACAAATTGAACAGCTACTTTGGCTTGGTTTGGCCACTGCGGATCTGGCGGTTCAGGTCCGTAACCCAACAAATCCCTAGGACATGAATGATTTAATCCCATTAAATTCCAAAATTGAGGCAAAGACTAAAAAATTCAGCCACTGGGTTGATCTTTTTGGAAACGACCCAAGTAAGTTTTCGCTCGAGGAAATGCATAACCATTTCGTTTGCTGGTTTGCAGACCAAGAGAAACAAGGCTTTCTACCAACTTTACTGCAGAGGTGACCCCATCAATTACAGGAACTTGAAATTCTTCAGTGAGATCTCTGGCCAAATCGACCATCCCAGCGCAGCCCAGCACAATTGCTTCACTTCGGTCTTCTGATAAAGCTAGGGCCACTTCGTCTCTAATTTTTTTTCTTCCTCCAGAATTCACATCTTCCAAATCCAAAACAGGCACTTCAGAGGCTCTAACTCTTTGGCAATGTCGTTCCATCCCGTACTTGAAAACAAGACCTTCTAAGGCTGGCACAGATCGATTGAGAGTTGTAACGATGCTGAAGGAGTTTGACAACATCGATGCCAGATGGACTGCAGCTTCACAAATGCCCACAACTGGACCAGCAAACTGACAACGTGCGGCATCAAGACCAGTGTCGTCAAAACAGGCGATGATCGTCCCTTGACAACCAACCGCAGCGCCTTTGCGAATTTCTTCCAAAAGCCCAGGAACACTAAAAACTTCGTCGTAGTAGCCCTCAATGCTAACTGGTCCATCCGAAGGATTGGAAGCTAGAATTTCTGTCCCTGAGCTAGCCACTGAACGAGCTGCAGACGCAGCTTTCTCTGTCATGGATGCGGTTGTGTTGGGATTGACCAGCAAAAGTTTCATCAGACCCCTTTTCCTGCATCAGAACCATGTCTTTCCTGACGTCTTCTCAGGTAAAACAAAACTCCCATTGCAGTGAGAATCATGAAAAGAGAAAAGAAAGTAGTTAAGGTGCCAAGGGCGTAGAGAGTTGGGGTGGTCACATTAGTTGTCATTCCAAAGATTTCTAGTGGTAGAGTGTTTTTGACTCCCGACGTCATCAGAGTTCGAGCAAATTCATCGTAAGACAGAGTGAACCCGAAGAGAGCCACTCCAATCAAACTGGGTCCGATGATCGGTAGGACAACATGGCGGATTGTCTGCCAGTTGGAAGCTCCCAAATCCCTGGCTGCTTCCTCGTAAGACTTATCGAATCTATTGAAAACGGCGATCATGATCAAAAAACCAAATGGGAGCGTCCAAGTGAGATGTGCACCTAATCCGGAGGTAGTCCAGGACACCTCCCAACCCATGATATTAAAGATCAAACCGATTCCTAGGCTAACCAGAATAGAGGGTACTATTAGGCTGGCGACTGTGGTGTAGAAGAGCAGATTTGAGCCAAAGAATTTCTTGCGGAAGGCGAGGCCAGTAATTAAGGAAATGACCACCGTCAACACCATCACAATTAGGCCCAATTGCAGTGATCTTAAAAAGGAGGTCTCAAAGTCACCTACTAACTGTTCACCGAATAAGGCAAAAAACCAGTGGATTGAAACTCCGTTCATCGGAAAGGTCAGCCCACCATTCGGCCCCTGGAAAGACAAAATCACAATTGCCGAAATGGGGCCGTACAAAAACAGCACAAATAGTCCAAAAAAGGCGGCCAGCCAGTAGAAGCTTTCGGGACGTTTTTTTTGCATCAAAGTTCCTTCTTCAAATCAACAACCCGCATCATAAGGCTAACCATAATTAGGACGACTGCCAATAAAACAACTGCATGAGCCGCTGCAGCTGGATATAATAGAAGTGAGATTTCATTCCACATCATCACCCCAACAGAAGCTCTCTGTCCTCCGCCCATTAGTCGAACTGTAATGTAGTCTCCCATTACCAAGGTGACTACAAAGATAGAACCGATAGCAATACCTGGTTTACAAAGAGGAATGACAACATTAGTGAGCATCTGCCAGCCATTCGCACCACCATCAATGGCAGCTTCAATCAAGGATCGATCGATTCGCATCATGCTGTTGAAGATTGGCACCACCATGAACAAAGCGTATAGATGAACAAACGCCAAAACGATTGAAAAATCAGAAAAAAGCAGAAATTCCAGAGGTTCATTGATCAAACCAATGGATTGAAGCAATGTATTGAAAACCCCATTGCGCCCCAAAAAAGGAATCCAGGAAATCATGCGAATGATATTCGAGGTCCAAAATGGAATCGTGCAAATCAGGAATAAAACAATTTGCCAGCGTGTAGTGTGGATATGAAAAGCAAGAAAATAAGCTACTGTGAAACCGATGAGGAATGTACAGAGCCAGGTCAGGCCGGCATACCAAAACGTATTTAGGTAGGTCTTGTAGGTGACATTTGACCCTAGCGCATCGGAGTAGTTTGTCCAAACAAAGTCAGGAAAAAATGAGAAATCGTTGTAGTCCCAAAAACTTACAATCACGATTGTCCCAATCGGCAAGACCAGAAAAAACCCCAGTATTAAGCTGATAGGGGAGATTTGAAGCAGAGTTGAGAGGGGAGATTGACGATTCACGTTGTCCAAAATCTATGGGGGCACAAGGCCCCCATTACAAGTCAATTAAGCGGCGATGAACTCATTCCACTTGCGAACCATATAGCGGTTCTCATCCATTACTGAGTTCCAACATTTGACATTGCCCATTCGCTCTAGGAACGAGCCACCGTCTCTGACAGCACCTGCAGGTTCCATTTTGTTTCCAAACGGATCGATTATGTCGTTTTTAGCGGCCTTACCTTCGTACCAAAAACCCCATTCGTCGTCTGACATATGTAGCTTTGATGTCTCAGGTGCAGCCGAGTAATAGCCCTGACGCATCAACAAGCCACCAACCCAACCAGAGAGATACCAATTGATGTATTCATAAGCCGCATCTAACTCCAAGCCAGAGAGATTTCTTGCCAAACCAAGACCACCTCCCCAAGAGCGATAGCCTTCTTTCAATGGTTGGTAGATGCATGGCAGTCCCATTGAGCGGACTTTGGTGATTGCAGGCGACCACATAGATTGAATGACAACCTCACCAGAGGCCATCAGGTTCACTGACTCGTCAAAGGTCTTCCAAAAGGCTCTAAATTGTCCAGCTTTCTTTGCCTCGGTAAAGATCGCCATTGTCTTGTCGATCTCTTCCCTAGTCATATTTCCTTTGTCGCCGTACTGGACTTCACCCATTGCTTCACAAACCATGGCAGCATCCATGATCCCAATTGAAGAAATGTTAAGAATTGAAGCCTTACCTTTAAACTCTGGGTTTAGCAACTCAGTCCAACTGTTGATCGGACGACCAATTAGATCCGGGCGAATGCCCAGAGTATCTGCATTATAGATGGTCGGAACCATTGTGTACCAGTTGGTCATTGACTTTGAAAAACCCTTTGAATTTGGACCATCAGTGAAACTGACGGTGTGAGGGGCTGTCCCTTGAGCAATTGTAGACGATGGTGTCAACTTACCATCCTTGAAAGTTCCAGCAATTTTGTCGAAATATTTCAGCTTGCTAATATCCATTGGCTGCATATTCCCGCTGGGCCACACTTTCTTCAATGTAAAGTACTCGATATCAGCAATATCAAAGCTCTTTGGTTGGGTAACTACACGTTGAGCAGTGGCATCAGTATCAAGTGCTGTCAGCTCCAAATTGATACCAAGATCTTCTTTTGCCTTCTGAGCAATTGCATTAATGTTGGAAACTCCAGTTCCAAACTGTCGAAGAGTGACATTCTTGATGTTCTGGGCCCAGATTGTTGGGAAACCTGTAATGGCCTGAGATCCAACGGCAGCGCCTAGTGCGACCGCACTTCCACGTTTGAGAAGATCACGTCGTGAAAGAGAGTTGGGGGTGGTGGGATTCTTCATAGTGTCTCTCCAGAATAAAGGGGTAGTTTAATTAAGCAGACACAAATCCTGCGGTTTCCAGCTTGCAGCAAGCTGTTTACCGTAGGAAATATCCAACTGCCCAAGCAGTTGTTCAGGTAGTGTGACTTCCAGTTCCTGCTCCCCGTCGAGTTGAAGTGTCACACTCAAACTGGTTCCCATGTACTCAACTGCCGTAACAGTACCACGCACCTCATTTGGAGGTGCGGTTTNNTCCGANGGCTGATCCAGCCGGATACAGTCCTGACGTANTGAAAGTGTTACTNGACCAGACGGGGGGTCNGATGCAGTCCATGGAACCAGATAGCTAAAGCCCTCCTGACTGCTCAAGAGAGCTTCTGATTCTGANTATTTTTTTTCAAATTTTGCTTTGATTAGATTGTGTCCTCCCACAAATTTAGCGACAAATTCACTCTTTGGCTGATTGAAAACCTCTCTGGGGGTCCCTGCTTGCTCGATGTTTCCTTGGTTCATCACAACGACCTGATCAGCGAGAGCAAGTGCCTCAACCTGGCTATGAGTCACATGAATAAAGGAAATCCCCAATTCCACCTGTAAGCGCTTTAATTCTGCTCGCATCTTTACTCTTAAGAAAGGATCCAATGCCGAAAGGGGTTCATCTAATAAAAGGACAGAGGGATGCGTCACCAATGCTCTTGCCAACGCAACACGCTGCTGTTGTCCCCCAGAAAGTTGGGCTGGGATTCTCTCTGCAAACGAAGACATGTGGACCAATTCCAGATATTCATCAGCCACTTTTTGCCTTTCATTTTTTTCAACTCCTCGCATTTTCAAACTGAAGGCGACATTATCTCGGCAATTCAGGTGAGGAAAGAGCGCATAATTCTGGAACATCATCGCTGTCTCTCTCTTGGCCGGAGGGACTTCGTTGATCTCCCTGTTACCCAATAGGATTGAACCCTCACTGACATCTTCATGACCAGCAATCATTCTCAGAGTAGATGTTTTTCCACACCCACTTGGTCCAACCAAACAACAATAACTTCCAGCTGGAATCTTTAGGCTAATTCCATTGACTGCTGTAGTTTGGCCATATCTTTTATAGAGTTGAACCAATTCCACATCTCGTGCTTCTCTCGTCAGTGATTTTATTTCAGGCAAACGTTTCTCCCCAATTCATTAAAGTTTGGCTAGGCTACTTTTTCAGCCATATTCGTGTGAGCTTGCCCTGGTTTAGGAACCAAAGGAATTTCTGAATTGGTCAGACCCCAGGCTGCCTCTGGGTCTTCCAACCAAGTTATACATTTCAGGACCTCTTCAGAGGTTGCAGGAATTGTCAAGGGAACTGCGTTGCCAGGTGAAATATGACCAAGTGCCTGTTTGACTGCGGTAAATGCGGCAAGTGAAAGCATTAAGGGGGGTTCCCCCACAGCTTTGCTTTTGCGAATGCTTCCACTAGGAGTTGGATCCTCGTAAAGTTCAATCCTGAGATCTTTCGGGAGGTCTCCAACGTTGGGAATTTTGTATGAAGTCGGTGAATGTGATAGCAGTTTTCCGTCTTCTTGGTAGCGAAGTTCTTCCATACTCACCCAACCCAAACCTTGGATGAAACCCCCAACTATCTGTCCTCTGTCGATACCTGGGTTGATTGAATGACCAATATCTAACAACAAATCGGCTCTTTTTAACGCCCATTGACCTGTGAAGCGATCAATCTTTACTTCAGCAACACACGCTCCTGAAGTGTAATAATGGAATGGGCTACCTTTTCCTGTGGCTTGATTAAATCCAACACCCGGAGTTCTGTAAAACCCCCTTTCGCCAAGATTCACACGGTTTCTGTACGCTTGCAGAGCTAGTTCCCCAAAAGTTATCTGTTTCTCAGGGCACCTACGATCCCAAACTTTGCCCTCATAAAATTCAACAGCTTCTGAGGATTTAGAACGTCCAAGTTTGGGATCCTCAAAAAGTTCTGCGGCAAAGTCAGCCAGACGGAATCGTATGGCTTGGCAAGCATTGGCTGCTGCCATTCCATTGAGATCTGTGCCAGCAGAGGCGGCTGTAGGGGAGGTATTATGATTCTTCTCCGTCGAGGTCGTCATGTATTTAACTTGCTCTGAGGGGACTCCCAGTTCCTCTGCTACGATCTGACGGATTTTAACCGTAAGACCCTGCCCCATCTCGGTTCCACCTGTTGAAACCTGAACACTGCCATCCTTTAGAATATTGATGAGTGCATTCGCCTGATTAAGAAAAGTAGCTGTGAAGGATATCCCAAACTTCATGGGCGTTAGCGAAATTCCCCGAAGATGAGTCAGAGAGGTCTCGTTATGCTGCCTAATGTTTTCAAGTCTTGCCTGATAATCAGAGCTTTCATGGATTTGATTCAGAATTTGAGGCAACCGGCTCTCTACTTTTTGACCGTAAGGGGTGAGATCTCTTGGAGAATCTCCGTAACAGTTTTGATTGCGAATCCGATAAGGATCACACCTCAGTTTTGCTGAGATATCCTCCATCAAGTTTTCAATCACGGCCATTCCTTGCGGGCCCCCAAAACCCCGAAAGGCTGTATTTGGGGGAAGATGAGTTTTGCAGACCTGGCCCCTAAGCAATATATTTGGGATGAAATAAGCGTTGTCAACATGCAGCAGAGCTCGCTCCATAATGGCTAAAGAAAGATCCGTGTAAGCTCCACCATTGGAATGCAACTCCACTTTAAGGCCCAAAAGATTCCCTTCCTCATCAAATGCAGCCTGATATTCACTTCGGAACGGATGTCGTTTTCCGGTAACATGCATATCTGTGTCTTTGTCGTAAGCGATGCGTGCTGATCTTCCAGTTTGCTTGGTGACTAATGCTGCCATCAATGCTGGTAGAGCCGCTTGCGTCTCTTTGCCTCCGAAGGCTCCCCCCATTCTACGGCAAGTACAGATAACCTCATTGAAACCAATACCAAGCATGTGAGCCACGACTTCCTGGAGCTCTGTTGGATTTTGTGTCGATGCGTGAATCAAGATTTCATTGCCTTCGCCAGGATATGATATGACTGCTTGGGATTCCAAATAGAATTGCTCTTGGCCGTTGCTGTAAAACACCCCCTCAATTTGATGGTCAGCTTTACGCCAAGCCCCTTCAAAATTCCCACGTTTGATCTCTCGAGGAGAACCCAAAAAAGAATTTTGTCTGAGTGCTTGAGAAATCGTTAACCATGGTTTTTGCTCCTCAACTTCAATCTGAACCTGTAAGCGCGCTTGCCTAAGCGCACTAATATTTTCAGCAGCTAAGACCACAATCGGCTGTCCAACATACTCACAGAGATCTTTCACCAAGAACGGTTCATCAGCGATCACAGGCCCGAACAAGTTCGCGCCGGGTATATCTTGCCAAGTGAAGGCTCCTACAAAGCCAGGAATCCGATGAAGGCTGCTCAAATCTATTCGCTTCAGCAACCCATGCGCGACTGGACTGCCAACAAAGCTTACTAATAACTCGCCTGCATTTTCGACAGTATCGTCTGTGTAGAGTGCTGATCCATTGACCTGTATTTCCGCAGAGTCGTGAGGAAGACTTTTACCTGTTTCCATGCTTCTCATTAACTTTTCAATTATTTCATTATGCCGTCAGCAAAATTTCTTCATAAAAAAATTTTTTGAGAATCGTCTCTGCCAAACGATTTCGATAGTAATTTGATGACCGCACATCTGAAATGGGACTGATTTCAGCCACAGCTATCTTACCGGCTTTTTCAATCAAGTCCTTCGTGCATTCTTTACCACGCATGAATTTTTCGGTTTTGTGAAGACGAATGACGGTTGGCCCTACACCTCCATATGCCAATCTAATTTGTTGGAATCGCCCTTCAACCATTTGCCATTGGATGGCAGCTGTGAATGTAGAAATATCCAAATCTCTCCTCTTGGAGACCTTAAACAAGCGCTGTGACAAACTCTGACGTGATTTTTGAATTCTGATAGCCCCAATCAATTCACTTTGTTTGAGATCCAGTATCTTGTACCCTTTATAAAACTTTTCTATTGGAATCCAGCGCCAATTCTCCCCATCACAAGCACCAATTTCCGCCTCACTAACGTATAACCAGGGCAAGCTGTCAGCTACCGGGGATGCATTGGCCAAATTCCCAGCAATGGTTCCCCGGTTGCGAATTTGAGGGGATGCGAAGAGATCCAACATTTCTTTTACATTGGGCCAATTTACCAAAGCCCACTCTTCCAATTCCTTCCAACTCACATTTGCGCCAAAAATCAGATTACTTTTTACCTCTCGGATCCCACACAATTCAGAAATTTCTCCAGTTGCAATGAATTCTTTGGGATCAATTCTCTCTTTGTTGATCTGGACACACAGGTCAGTTCCACCAGCTAACCATCGAGCGTCTGGGTGCTTCCGTTTGATTTCTATGGCGTCTCTAAGAGTTCTGGGTCTCCAACATTTTCTAGGGATTCCCTGCTCTTGTGGTGGATTAACTTCTAGCAATCCAAAAGGTAACCTTGTCTCTTCTTTAAGTTGTTTGACGATTGCGCAAGGGGGGTATTGGTCAGCAAGTTGCCAGGTAATAATTTTTTTTGCGGCTTCCACTGAATCAATGATCGCTTCATAGCCCGTACACCTACAAAGGTTACCGACCAATGCTTCTGTTGCAGTTAATTTTGTTCTCTTGGATTCTGAATCCGTCAGAAAGTTTGCAGCTAATGCCATGACAATTCCAGGAGTGCAGTAACCACATTGTGAACCAAACCCATCTCGCATTGCCTGCTGAACTGGATGCAGCCGATCTCTCCAGGCTAAACCTTCGATTGTGATTACGTGTAGTCCATCCAATTGGTGAACGTTCAAAATACAGCTATTGACTGCTTCATATTTAATATTTTCTGCTTGCGGATATCCCAGCAAGACCGT
The DNA here is from genome assembly GCA_002730365.1 of Deltaproteobacteria bacterium. The sequence continues at coordinate 6,207 of PBZZ01000037.1, read as the reverse complement.
ACAAGCCCCACAGTCTCCCTCTGCACATACGACCTTTGTTCCAGTCAACTGTCTCTCTTTTCGGAGCCATGTTGACAAAGTCTGAAAAGCCACCAAGCCTTTCGCCCGAATTGGTTGACCGTTACAAAAGAAAAATACGTAGTCGCGTGTCATTTCAAAAATTGGAATTAGACAATCAAAAATGTTGTTGGAGCCATCCACCCAATTGATTTCGCTCGTCCTGGGTCATTCCCGTCATATTTGCCAGTGGCATTATGTGCGATGTTACTGCCTGAGCCTGTACCTGAGTAGCGTATTGTTTAAGATGGGCGACAGTCTCTAGGACAACACCCTTCGGCGGAGCAGAAAAACCTGGTTGGGTTGGCATAGTCGCGTGACAAGAAGTACAGTGACGCTGCACAATGCTGATCGCTTGATTGTCACTAACCATTTGCGCGCTCACTGTCGTTTCTCTCATCCAAGGGCCTGAGAGAATCACAACAGCAACGGTTGCGAGAGCTGCGCTTGGCAAAAGCCAAATTGGAGGATTCCCCTGGTGGCGTAAATTGAAGTAGTGCTTAACAACAATTCCAATCACTGACAACGACCCCAAAATCAACCAGTGGTAGGTATGGCCAAAGGTCGATGGGAAATGATTGCTGATCATGATCAGTAAAACAGGCAGTGTCAGGTAGTTATTGTGTCTGGAACGTTGAAGACCTTGCTTTCCCATCTTACCATCAGGGGTCTCTCCAGCCAGCATTGCCCCTACCATCTTCTTTTGTACAGGGATGATTACAAAGAAGACGTTTCCAACCATCATCGAACCAATGATTCCTCCTACGGTGATGTAGGTGGCCCGACCACTCAAAAATTGACCCAATCCCCAAGCAACAAACGGTAATGCAACGATGAACAAGTACAGCATCCAATCGTTGTGCAGCCCAAAAGGAGACCGACAGAGCTGATCATAAATCAGCCAGCCTAAGAGCATAGCGCCTAGATTTATCGCGATCGCTTGCCAGCCTGACAAATCAGCGACTGCAGGATCTACCATATAGGATTCGGCCTGCCAGAAATAAACGATGACCAGCAGTGCCATCCCACTGACCCAGGTCATGTAAGCTTCCCACTTGAACCAATGAAGCTTCTCTGGAAGTTTTTCTGGTGATACCTGGTATTTCTGGGAGTGGTAGAATCCACCTCCATGAACGGCCCATAAATCTCCTGCAATACCAGGTGGGTTCGGCCCTCTACGGTTCAGTTGCCCTTCAACCCAATTGAAGTAGAAAGAAGCACCTATCCATGCAATCCCAGTGATCATGTGAATCCAGCGAACCACAAGATTCAGCCATTCGTGAATATGTGCTTCAATCACTGATGGCTCCGGTAGGCCCATCTTGCCGTACGCTGCTCAATCGCTGCGAAAATGGCGTACATAACGATTCCCTCGAAAGCAAGGACCAGTAAACCTGCAAAGACCAAGGGAACCTCAAAATTTGCTTGGGCAGAAAGCATCAGATGTCCAACCCCATGATTCGAGGCAACTGTTTCAGACACCACTGCCCCAACAAACGCCAAAGTGATGGCAACCTTGAGAGATCCAAAAAAAAATGGCATCGCACCTGGAATTCCTACTTTCAACATAATATCCAGCTTGCTGGCTCCCAAAGACCGCAAGACATCTTCCAACTCCGGTTCGGTTGTAGCCAGTCCCGTCGCAACATTTACTACGATTGGAAAAAAAGAAATCAAAAAAGCCGTTAGCACAGCGGGCACTGTACCTATTCCGAACCACAATACGAGGATTGGGACTACAGCCACCTTCGGAATGCTGTTGAAGCCAACCATCACTGGATATAGCCCCCGATATATCGTTTTAGACCAGCCAATCAAAAGTCCGAGCAGCAGTCCAAAAACAACGGCGATCCCAAATCCTAAAGAGGTAGATAACAAAGTGTAGAGTGAGTCCTCGATGAGTGCCTCATGAAATATAAGCATCGCATCAAAGATAACAGTCGGGGCTGGTAGGAAGTATTCGGGAACCCCTCCCAATCGACAGATAATCTCCCACAGCAGAAACATTGAAACTGTGACAAACCAAGGTGCAAGTCTTTCTAGGGTACGCTTCTGCATCAACTCCATGGATTAGATTGCTCTTGCGGTCCGAATTTGGTCGCGCAGCTGGTGAACAATATCAACAAATTCCTTTTCAAAACGAATGTCCAGATTTCGGGGCCTTTCAAAAGGTATCTCCAGTTCCATGATTACCCGACCAGGTCGATTACTCATCACCAAGACTCTATCCGCCAAGAAAGCCGATTCAATCAAGTCATGAGTAACCAGAAGAACTGTAAACTTTCTATCTTGCCATAGGTCACGGAGCACACACCAGAGCTCTTCACGAGTAAAGGCATCAAGAGCCCCAAAAGGCTCATCAAGCATCAAGACTTCTGGCTCGTGGATAAGAGCTCTACAAAGTGAAGCTCTCTGGCGCATACCACCTGAAAGCTCCCATGGGTATTTCTCAGCGACATTTTTCAACCCAACAGAGCTCAGTAACTCAATCGCTTTATTGGCGTGAGCTTCCCTTTTCTGACGGAAAGTTTCTCGATGGGGTCTTGCAATTTCTAAAGGTAATAACAAGTTATTGAGAGTCGTTCGCCAGGGAAGCATCACTGAATTCTGAAATGCCATCCCAACATTCCCTAAGGGACGAGAAACATCTTGATTCGCAACTATGACAGAACCCTGGTCAGCCTTTAGCAAGCCAGACATCAGCTTCATAAATGTTGACTTGCCACAACCACTAGGTCCCACGAGCGCGACGAATTCCCCCTTGGACATCTTGAGCGAAGCCCCCTCCAACACAGGCGGTTCACCCAAGGTGTAAGATACTGAAACCTCGTCGATATCGACGAAATGGGTCACTTCAGTTGACCTTCCTTTGACTCATCGTAGGCAGATACTCACTTGTGAAGACCGAAGCCGCAGTTGGTTTGTTTGAAAAGTCATAGGTAAGCCCAACTTGGTTAATAGATTCAGATAGTCGCTTCCCTTCGACATCACCGAATCCTCGTTCTTTCACCTCAGCTGTGATCACGTTGTCGCGAATCGCCATCTCCAAGCGCTCCAATTCAACATTTCTACGAGCGATTTTATTCCGTTCCATCAGATGATCAATCGCTGAATTGGGATCTGCAATTGTATCCATCCATCCACGAATGATTGCTTTAACAAATCCTTTTACGAGTTGGGGATTTTCAGCAGCAAAATCAGGATTTACAATCACAGTGTTACCATAAAGCTTAAGCCCATAATTCGACATCAACATCATATTGATATCTTCTTCCTTCACTCCTTTTGATTTCAAATTCAAAAAAGATGAGAATGAAAAACCTGTAATCGCATCTACCTCACCAGCTGCAAGCATCGGCTCCCGCACAGGAAATCCGACGTTTTCAATGGTCACCTGTTTTGCCTTAATGTTGTTTGCAGCGACAAAGGCTTTCCATTGGGCGTAAGCACCATCAGGAGCGGGGGCACCAAGGATTCTACCTTCAAGATCCTTAGGCTTCATAACTCCACTTTTTTTGAGTGAAATAATTGCGAATGGTGGGTTGTTGTAGACCATCAAAATTCCTTTGAGATCAATGGTTGGATTCTTGTCTCGGAATTTGATGAGTGAATTGATGTCAGCAAAACCAAATTCGTATGCTCCTCCCGTGACTCTAGGAATGGCCTCCAGAGAGCCTTTGCCCGTGTCAATAGTCACATCCATTCCCTCTGCTTCAAAGTATCCTTTATCCAGAGCTACAAAGTATGGGGCTGCGGGGCCTTCAAATTTCCAATCCAAAGAAAATTTGATAGGAGTCAGTGCATAAGCGGATGTAACGTAGAGGATCGTTGCTAAAAGGATCATTAAAATTCGCATGGTGCACTCCTTGGTTTTTGGAATTAGATTGCTTTCCCTCTGAACCTGGGATGAGAGAAAATCGATTCATCAACAAATTTCAGACCATTTTGTGAATTGGCTCGAATCGTCAATGATTCAAGGGTGGGGTGGCTATCCGACCTAAAAGGGCTGAATAGAAGGAGATGAGAATATAAGCATTTGCCCAAGAATTTGACAGTGGGGTGGGTTTACGAGATTTGAATCTTGGTCGTTCAAAAATCGCAAATAAGTGACAATTTTTTTCCAGCATTTTAAACAAATCTATAATTATTCCTTCTGCGAGAATAANTACAGCGGATNTAANAATTAGTCGAAACGTGTTCTAAAACAAACACATTAAANNACAATCATGCGAATGCAGACCCACATGAGCAAGATGAAAACTTGGAGCGAACGNGAGAGATCTTAGCAATAAATTGTTACAACCTTCTCCGTGGAAATGAGNNCAACATAAANTGGGCGAAAANATATCAGGAGTTGATGTTGGGGCANTAGGCAATTCTTTCNAAAGTGTAAATAAAAAAATTTGTAACTTTTATAAAACTTTTGGAAGAAAAAATTGAAACTTAGGCAAATNTTACTGAAGCCATTTTTTTGAACGCTCTTCAGCACGTAACCAACCTTTCATACGAGCTTTTNTATTGTCCTCTGAAATAGTGCCTTCAAATTTTCGATCTTCCTGCCAACAACTTTTTAGAGACTCAATGCTTGGCCAAACTCCAACTGCCAATCCAGCTAAAAAAGCCGCTCCAAGAGCGGTACTCTCCGCATTTTTCGGACGTCTGACTGTCCGACCCAAGAGATCAGCTTGATCTTGAGCAAGGAAATTATTTGCAGAGGCTCCGCCATCAATTTTTAGTTCTTGAAGGGGATACCCGAGGTCAGCCTCCATGCATTGGAGAACTTCAGCTGACTGGTAGGCAATCGCTTCCAATGCTGCTCTGACGATATGAGCTTTGCTGGTGTTACGTGTTAGGCCAATGATTAATCCGCGAGCATACGCGTCCCAATGGGGCGCTCCCAAGCCTACGAAAGCTGGTACCACGTAACAACCATCTGAATCCTGAACACTCAAGGCCATCTTCTCGGTTTCAGAGGCATCCAGAAAAAATTCCATTTTGTCCCGAAGCCACTGAATCAGGGATCCAGCTACAAAAACAGCCCCTTCAAGAGCGTAGGTGCGTTCCTCGCCAATCTGCCAAGCAATTGTTGAGAGTAATTGATGTTTGGATTCAACAGGCTTCAGGCCAGCATTGAGTATCAAAAAACAACCTGTACCATAGGTGTTTTTTGCCTGCCCAGCATCAAAACAGGCTTGGCCAAATAGTGCTGATTGTTGGTCACCTGCTATACCTCCAATGGGTAAAGGTTTTCCAAGGATCGAATTATCAATTTCGGCGAGTTTTCCACTTGAGGGCACAATTTCAGGCAATGCTGCCAGCTCAATTCCAAATATTGCCATCAACTCTTCATCCCATGAAGCCGATTCAAGATTACAAAGCATGGTTCTGGAAGCATTGGTCACATCTGTTTTGAAAACATTCCCTGCAGTCATGTTCCAGATCAACCAAGAATCAACCGTTCCGAAACAGATTTCACCGGCTTTCATTCTTTCGTTTAATCCAGGCACCTCATTGAGTAACCAGCGCATCTTGCTAGCTGAGAAATAGGGATCCAACACCAGCCCAGTTTTTTTGCGAATCAATGATTCCTTCCCATCAGCTTTTAATTGCTCACAAATTGCCGTGGATCTTCTACATTGCCAAACAATTGCTGGAGCAAGGGGTTTTCCTGTAGCTTTTTCCCAGACAACCGTAGTTTCGCGCTGATTTGTGATCCCCAATCCCACAACGTCTTCGATGCTAACATTCGTCTTTTGCATCACATCCAGCATAGTCTTTCGTTGGGTTTCCCACATCTGAAGCGGATCCTGCTCAACCCAGCCAGTTTGAGGATAGTGACAATCGAGCGGGGCGCTGGATTGTCCAACAATTTCCCCTTTAGCATTGACCAATACAGTTCGCGAGCTTGTTGTACCTTGGTCCAAAGCCATAATAAGTGTCATAGATTCCCTCCTAATTTTTGCATCTGAGTTTGTTTATTGACTATCATGATAGAAATTGAGGCTTTCGATGTTTGGCATTGATTGGTGCCATCATAAACTTGGACAGCTATTCAAACACAGATTCTCAGAATTTTTCACAAGACTTCCTAAGGTTTATCGTATCGCATCCTCAAAACTGTTTTTTTGAATTTACAACTCATTTTCCACA
>PBZZ01000036.1 GCA_002730365.1 Deltaproteobacteria bacterium | reverse complement strand
GCTGGAAGTTGTGAGGCAGAGGAAATGATTGCAGCTAATTTTTTATTATTTTGCAATAAGTTGGAACCACTTCTCGCAACGATTTTGGGTGATTTCTTTAGTATGGCTGGAGGAGAGCTTTTAGTGCTCTGGTTTTGTACAGGAAATTCGGTGAGTGAAGGCTGAACGGAGGTTTTCGTTGTGTCAGTTTTTTTTTCGGATAATCGCTCAGTTGCTGTCTGGGATACAAGCTTCTGAGGTTTGTCCAAGGTCTCTGCCATTTTCTTGTTAGCCTTTCCCAAGCTATTCTCTTTTGGTTTAGGGAGGGTTGGTTTCGAGCCTTTTTTATCTTCAGTGGTTTTCTTGACCTTGCTTTGCTTGGGTTCCTTAGTCTTTGTATTTTTCTTCAGATGCTCCTTGGATGAGGAACGCTGGGGCTGGCTTTTCCCAAGTTCGGGGATTAAATTAAGTGACAAGAGAGGAACGATGGTTCTACGATTACTGCCGGCAGCTGGTTGTGTTCCTATAAGTAACAATAAGAATCCTACATGAAGTAAAATGGATACTAGCAATGGCCAGCGATATGGTCGTAACAAGCGTAGAGATCGCATGTTTTTAAAAACTATTGCCTTTGTTCAACTGTTACCAAGATAGGCGAGAAGATAGATTATGGAAAAAGTAGTTGGAATCAGTAAAAATCAATTTGGCCCGACGGTCAGATTCTTTAATGACAATCTTGTCACCCAATTTCAATGGAATTTTTTCACCACCGTCAGCAGCTAGGAAAATATCTGTCTCACGAGTTTCCTTGCTGACTTCCAAGCAAACATGGGAATCGTGAGTCACAACCAAAGGTCGCGAACGGAAATCATATTCATTCAAACCAGTGATGATCATACAGCGCAATTCAGGCATGACGATTGGAGAACCAGCAGCCATTAAATATGCAGTACTCCCGGTTGCTGTTCCAACGATGACTCCATCCCCACGGATTCTTCTGATGTCTTTTTGATTGATTGAGAGATCGACCGTTAGCATTCGAGTTGTACCTTTTAGGACAATCTCATTGACAGCATGCAGTTGCCCATTTGGATGCTCACAACAAATCATGGATCGATGGCTAATTACGTACTGACCACTCAACACCTGCTGCAGAGCAGTCCCCAAGTCCTCGCGATTGCTCGCAGTGAGAAATCCAACATTGCCAAAGTTGATGGCTAAAACAGGACAATTTGGAAAGTGACTGAGTGCATAGAGTACTGTCCCGTCCCCACCAACTGTGATTAGCATATCCAGTGGTATGGGTGCATCTGAATCCCAATCAAGTAAATGGGCCTCAATTTCGTTTGTATTTAGGATTTTGCAAATGAGCTGACCAATCGCTTCTTGTTGGATGGAGTCGCTCAACAGGACACCAACGTTTCCAAGATCAAGAGGATAAGATTGAGGGAAGTGTTTCATGCTGAGGCTATTCTTTCGACTGATTTGGATCCGATGTCTGGGCCTTGCATTGCGGGGGGTCGTACCTTGCACTTCCGTGACAAGTGTGAAAGCATTTAAGTATTAAAAAAACGCTGGAATAATTCATTAATCTGTTAAAGTAAATACTTTGATTAAGATCCGTTTGCGCCGAAAAAATCGCAAACCCAAAATAACGCCCACTAATTCTATACAATTGTAAATGTTAACGGAGAGGCAACTGTGAATTCAATGATTCGTAGTTTGGGAATATGGCTGATCATCGGTCTGGTAATGTTAGTTCTTTTCAACATGATGGGATCTCGCTCTGGTAGCGAGCAGAGGATTTCCTTCACGGAATTCATGGACAAGGTAGAGATGGGGTCTGTCTTGGAAGTCGTTGCTCAAGGTAACAATGTGATCGGCATCACAGATGGAAATCAGCGCTTCCAGACTCAAGTACCCGATTACCCAGGTTTATACCAAAATCTTCGTGAGAACAGTGTAAGGATTCGGGTGAGTCCTCCGGAGCGCGGTAACGTATTCCTAGCAATCTTGAATAGTTGGTTCCCAATGTTGCTAATTATTGGGATTTGGATTTTTTTCATGCGACAGATGCAAGGTGGAGGCAATCGCGCAATGAGTTTTGGAAAGATCCGAACCCAGGTAACGGAGAAGAAAGATAATCCGATTACTTTTTCAGATGTTCAGGGAATCGATGAAGCCCGTGATGAATTGGGAGAAATCGTTGATTTCCTCTCAGATCCAGACAAGTTTCGTGACCTTGGTGGGGAGATTCCAAGAGGTGTGCTTTTGATGGGAGATCCCGGGACTGGAAAAACTTTATTGGCAAAAGCGATCGCTGGCGAAGCCGGTGTCCCGTTCTTCAGCATCAGCGGCTCAGATTTTGTAGAAATGTTTGTCGGTGTTGGTGCAAGTCGTGTTCGTGATCTCTTTGAGCAGGGGAAGAAGAATGCGCCATGCATTATTTTCATAGATGAAATTGATGCAGTAGGAAGAGCTCGTGGTGCAGGTCTCGGAGGTGGTAATGATGAGAGAGAGCAAACCCTCAATCAGCTCCTTGTCGAAATGGATGGCTTCGCACCAAATGAGGGAATTATTGTAATAGCCGCAACAAACCGTCCGGATGTGCTGGATCCAGCACTAATGAGGCCTGGCCGCTTCGATAGACATGTGGTTGTTCCAACTCCAGATTTGCGTGGTCGCGAGAGCATTCTCAAAGTTCATACTAAGCAAATACCGCTTTCGTCAGATACTGACCTGCAATCAATTGCCCGTGGAACACCTGGATTCACTGGAGCTGATTTGGCAAACCTCGCAAATGAAGCAGCTTTGTGGGCAGCTCGCAATGACAAACCTCAAGTCGATACAGGCGATTTTGAATACGCTAAAGACAAGGTTTTGATGGGTGCTGAACGACGAAGCCTGCTAATTACCGATGATGAAAAGCGTACGACAGCCTACCATGAAGCTGGCCATGCAATTGTAGCTGCTACGATTCCAGAAGTGGATCCAGTTCACAAGGTTACTATTATTCCGCGAGGACGCGCACTGGGGTTGACCCAACTCTTACCATCTGAAGATCATCATAGCTATTCAAAGAAAAAACTTGTTGGACAACTCGCTATGATCATGGGTGGCAGAGCGGCAGAACATTTGGTTTTTAATCGCTTCACAACTGGTGCTTCTGACGATCTAAAAAAAGCTACGGAGATTGCCAGAAAAATGGTCTGCCAATGGGGAATGAGTGAAGAACTCGGACCATTGACTTACTCTGAGGAGCGCAACGCTTATCTCGGGCGGGATATGCTCCAACACAAGTGGTTTAGCAATGCTTCTGTGAAGATGATCGATACAGAAGTAAGCGGTCTACTCCAAGATTCCTACCGAAAGGCTTTCAGCCTGCTTGAAACGAATCGACAGGTGCTAGACTATTTGGCGGATCAACTAATTGAGACCGAAACGATCGATGGGAATCTAGTTCGCGAAACTCTAAAAAATCCACCTGCCATCAACTGACCGAGGAAAGCTTACCAAATGGATTTTTGGAATCTGGTACCCCTTCGTTGGCAAGACCTGATCGATATTCTTCTGCTTTCCTTTCTCTTCTATCGCATTCTACTTTTGATAAAAGGCACTCGCACTATCCCGATGTTGATGGGGATGATCATCCTGCTTGTGCTCTATTTGGTGGCTAGGTTTCTCCAGCTTGATGCTACCGGATTGCTGATGGATAACTTGGCAAACTCACTGGTACTGGTGCTGGTTGTTTTGTTTCAAGCTGATATCCGGAACGCACTGGCACAGTTTGGGTTAATTACGCTTTTTCGCGATAACCGAGCTCAACAGCAAGATGTTGCAGAGAGAGTTCTTGCAGCCTGTCGGACCATGGCTAGACGCAAGATTGGTGCTTTGGTTGTTTTTGAGAAGGAAGTTGGGCTCAGGAATTTTACTGACCGTGGTACACCAATTAATGGTCTTGTAAGCGAAAGCCTTTTAATGAGTATCTTCCATCCAACATCACCGTTGCACGACGGTGCGGTAATATTGGGTCGTAAGGGAGATCTGGTTGCAGCTAAGTGCATCTTGCCAGTCTCTATGAATCAAAACCTTTCAACAATGTTGGGTACGCGGCATAGAGCCGCTTTGGGTTTGACAGAAGAAACTGATGCTGTGGTCTTGATTGTCTCAGAGGAGCGGAAGGAGATTAGCCTAGGTTTCCAAGGTCAGCTTATGAGAGAAAGTGAGGTAGACCTGAAGCAAATGTTATTCAGCTTGCTCAGTAGCAAGACAACCTCAATCAAAACAAAGAAATCGCCTGCTGAAGAAGATATTCTCCTTGACGACAGCGTCTCCATTGGCCGAACGGAAGAATCATCACCGAATTCCGCAGCCACTTCATAAACAAGTTCGATTCCAAGCTGGCATGCGGAACAACCTGCCCTTCAAGGTCCTTGCGATTGTATTGGCCCTAACTGTTTGGTTCCTGGCTAAACAAGAGGAAAAACCGGTTCAGGTCAGCTTCTTCGCTCCAATCATCTTCACGAATCTGCCACCGATGCTNCAGGTGTCAGTNAACCCGACCCAAGTCAATGTCTCTGCTACCGTTAGCCAGCGNCNAAGNAGNTCNCTGAANCCTGCGGAAATCCGGATGCTACTCGACCTNGAAACAGCCCGTCCTGGAACTTATACNTTTCCTGTTGAAGCAGATAATCTGCAATCCCCTGTCCCACTGAATATTGAGAGAATTGCACCTAATGAGGTAGAATTAGTAATTGAACAGTTGATTGAGAAAGAGCTTCCTCTTCAAGCACGCTACAGCGGACAATTGGGAGCAGGCTATCTTTTGGAGCAGATTGAGATTGTTCCACCAACTGCTAAGATTCGTGGCCCAAAACGCCTGCTGGATCCACTCTCTCAGTTGATGACCAGAGAGATTGATCTGAATAATCTAGACAGTTCCATCGACACGCTGGTCAAAATTGATTTGCCTTCTCAAGAATTTCAGATCGTGAATCAGGATATTGATTATTACAGTGCTAAGATTACGTTGGGAGCTTTACCTGTCAAGAAACGCTTTGACAATGTACCCATATACTTTAGAAATTCTGCATATGTTTCACTGATTAACCCGAGCACCTTCAACCTGTTTCTCGAAGGTCCACCTGAAGTAGTAAATTCGCTCGACAACAGTGACGTATATGGGACATTAGATTTACTTGAATACGCTCCGGGTAGTTATCAAATCACGCCCAAGCCAGTTGTGCCCAAGAAAATTAGTGTACTACAACAGTGGCCAATCATTTCTCTGTGGGTCAAGTCAATTCCACTCTCTGACACCGAAAAACAGGAAAATGAACGCTTGGTTGAAGGACTGACAACTCCAAATCCCTCTTCTAATGAACCCTGAAAGGTTTTGATGATCGCTTTACATGTGAATGTGGATCATGTTGCTACTGTGAGGCAGGCTCGACGTGCCTCTGAACCAGACCCCGTGACAGCAGCTGCCTTGGCGGAAGTTGCTGGTGCAAGCGGCATTACCGTTCATTTACGCGAAGACCGGCGTCACATTCAGGATCGGGATGTTCGTGTTTTGAGAGAGACTGTCCAAACAGTTCTAAATTTGGAAATGGCAACAACTGCAGAAATGCTGAAATTTGCAATTGAGATTCAGCCTGAAGTAGTAACTCTAGTCCCCGAAAAGCGAGAGGAAGTAACTACCGAGGGTGGTTTGGATGTAGTTGGTGGAGGAGATGATTTGAGGAAAGCAATTGGTGATCTACGAGATCATGGGATGAGGGTGAGCTTGTTCATAGATCCTGACATCGAACAAATTCAAAGTAGTGCCAAATGTGGAGCAACCGATATCGAGTTGCACACTGGCCCCTATGCGCATGCTAAAGCAAATAATAAAATAATTTCTAAGGCCTACCAAAAACTAGAAAATGCTGCTTTGGAAGCTCACCGGATTGGGTTACAAGTGAACGCAGGTCATGGGTTGACTTACCAGAATACTCAGCTGATCTGTCATCTTCCTCATTTAAGGGAATTGAATATTGGTCATAGTATTGTCAGCAGAGCCATCACTGTTGGCGTTGGGCAGGCAGTTCGAGAGATGAGGGATTTGATCAATCATCAAGAACTTAGACTTGGTAGTGGCGGCTTGGGGACCTCATGAAAGATATTATCATCGAGTATTCGCCGCACGAGATTCGGGTTGCAACCCTAGAAGGGGATGCCTTGACCGAACTTTACCATGAGAGACCTCAAGAGCGGCGGCTTGTTGGGAATATTTACAAAGGCCGCGTAGCTAAAGTCTTACCTGGAATTGAATCCGCTTTCGTCGATATTGGCGAAGAAAGATCAGCATTTTTCTATATCGACGACATTCTCCCAGAAAGGCTGGAGAGTGATAAGGCCACAGCATATGAAGGGAAAATCCCTATCGACAAACTTTTATCAGAAGGTCAGGACGTTATTGTACAAGTTTCTAAGGGTCCCATCAGTACTAAAGGGGCTCGTATCACAAGCCACATTTCACTACCTGGCCGGAATTTGGTTTACATGCCCTTTTCTAACACCGTGGGAGTGTCAAGGCAGATTACGGATGATTCCGAGCGAGTACGGTTAAGGGATATTGTCTCGCGGTTAAGGCCACAAAATGCGGGTTTCATCATCAGAACAGTCGCGGAGGGAAGATCAGAAGAAGATCTTCATTCTGATATTAACTTCCTGGTTTCGCTCTGGGATGGGGTCCTGCAAAGGGCTGAAAAAAGTTCTTCACCAAGTCTTTTGCATACAGACCTCAATGTAGTTTACAGAACACTAAGAGACTCTCTCTCAAAAGAGGTTCGCAAACTGGTCGTGAATGAACGCGAGGAGTACCGAAAAATCCGTCAGTTTGTAAAATCCTATCTTCCCAAATTTTATTCATTAATTGAATATTATGGGGCCTCTCAGCCAATTTTTGACCATTTTGGGGTTGAAAATGAGATTGAACGAGCACTTGGCCACAAAGTATGGCTTCCTTCGGGAGGTTCACTCATCATCGATCAAACAGAGGCCCTTACAGCTATTGACGTCAACACAGGTAGATTTGTTGGCAAAGAGAGCCATGAACAGACTATTTTGCGAACAAATTTGGAAGCTGTTGAAGAGATCGTTCATCAACTACAATTACGCAATATTGGCGGGATCATAATCATTGATCTCATTGACATGGAGCAGCTCCAACATCGTCAGGAAGTTTATCAGGTACTGAAAGATCAACTTAGAAATGATAAGGCTCGCAGTAAGATTCTCCAGATTAGTGAGATGGGTCTAGTGGAGATGACCCGTAAACGGGATCGGGAGAGTCTGACGAGGTATCTTTGTGACCCCTGCCCTTACTGTGCTGGTAGCGGGCATATCAAATCCGTGAATACAGTCTTAGCTGAAATATTCAGAGAACTAAAAAGAGTATGTCAGGATAAGCGAAGGGGATCCGTTACAGTTTACGTACATCCGGACATCGAAATGAGCATGAGAGAAGACGAGCATTTCAATTTTAAAGATATTGAAGAGGCAGTCGGTGTTCCATTGAGTATGAAGGCTTCTAATGCTCTGCATCATGAGCAGTATGAAATTTATGATTACTGAAGCCCAAAGATTAGCTGAGCAGAACCTTAAAAAATTATCAGAGAACGACTATCCCGGCCGTGGTGTTATACTGGGCCGTTTTGACCAAGACCACTGGGGTGTGCTTTACTGGATTATGGGGCGGAGTGCAAACAGTCGTAACCGATGTTTAAGGTATGAGAATGAAATTTTACGAACTGAGCCCGCTGATCCCACATTAGTAGAAGACCCTTCACTCATTTTTTACAATGCAATAAAGCGATGGGACAAAACTTTGGTGGCTAGTAATGGTAGCCAAACAGATGTGATTGTTGAATCCTTGAAAAAAGGAAAAAACCTAGCAGAAGGCTTGGAAAGCCAATATCATGAGCCCGATGAGCCAAATTTTACTCCACGAATCTCTGGGGTACTGGACTTTCGCAAAGCATCTCCTCAAATATGGCTATCTTCACTGAGAAAAAGCCAAATAATTAACTCTGATTCAGACCATGCTATTTACCACTACCGTCAATTTGCTAAAGGATTGGGAGTCGGTTTAACTACATATCTT
>PBZZ01000035.1 GCA_002730365.1 Deltaproteobacteria bacterium | reverse complement strand
CGAGCTAGATTACGCATCAAATCTGCAGTACCAAAAGTCCAGGGGGGACAATCCGGACTGAGAGCTACTTGATTACTGAGTGCACCAAGATGAGGTGTCTTGATGGTCACCCAATCCCCCACCTTGTGAGTGAAGCCTCCTCCCGGAGTATCTCGATCCTTCGTGGGCGCAAACATGGTTCCCAAAAACAATACCAACCCATCTGGATACTGATGATGAGGACCAATTGTTGCCTGGGTCAGCTCCTCAGGACTTCGGCTGATCCGGTTCATTGAACTGCTCCCTTCCAAACGAAACCCCTCAGGGCCAACAATTTCCAACTGAACCTCTGCTTGCTTGACATCTTCCAAGCTGGAATTCGCATCAAACAACCGCAGAAACGGACCCAATGAGCAACTAGCGTTGTTATCCTTGGCCTTGCCCAACAGCAGGGCTGAGCGTCCTTCCACATCTCGCAGATTGACGTCGTTGCCCAACATCGCTCCCACAATTTCTGCACGGCTGTTAATTGCCAGAACCACTTCTGGTTCTGGATTATTCCAACTGGAAATAGGGTGCAGGCCAACCTGGGCTCCCAAACCAACTGAAGCCATCGGCTGAGCCTTACTAAAGACCTCTGGATCTGGACCAATACCGACTTCGAGATACTGCGACCAGAGTTTTCGCTCAATCAGCAATTGTTTCAATTCCAGAGCAGCCTCTGAGCCCGGTTTGACCTGGGAAAGGTCTGAGCCAATTCGGCTCTGAACTTCTTCCCGAATTCGCTCTGCCTGCTTGGCATCTCCCTTAGCCTGCTCCTCGATGACTCGTTCCAGCAAGCTCTCGGCAAAGGTCACCCCACAGGCCTTAACCGCCTGCAAGTCAACTGGTGCCAATAAACGCAGACGATCGGGATTCACCGCGGGTTCCAGTGAATTTTCCAAAATTTCTGCCAACGAGCCTAAGCTGGGGCCAGTACTCTGAGCCACTGCAGTTGCTGGATCAGTCTGTTCCTGCAGGTCACGAACAGTTGGGAAAGAGGGACTGATATCAAGCAAATCCCCATCCCGATAAACCACGACACAAGGCCCAGAGACCTCTGGGTTCCAAACACGGCCGATCAGGCAGGCTTGCTCTGCATCTGTCGGGAGAATGGCTGCGGCTTCCAGTTGCATCGTTTCTCTCAGTTAATGTGAAGTGTGTTTTCAGTTCTTACTCAAGTCAGCCGGCAACAGAGCGTCCGGAAAGTTCTGGTAGCAGACGGGCCGGACAAAACGCCGGATAGCCATGGTGCCGACCGATGTGGCTCCAAAATTGGTGGAAGCAGGATAGGGTCCACCGTGCACCATGCTATCGCAGACTTCCACACCAGTCGGAAAGCCATTGACCAGCAGGCGGCCCGCCTTACGCTCCAGCGTTGGAAGTAGTGCTTGAGCGGCTGGGATGTCTGAATCTTCCAGTTGCAGCGTGCAGGTCAATTGTCCTTCCAAGGCCTCGGCAATTTGTAACATTTCCTCTGGACTTTCTGCTCGAACTACCATGCCTAGGGGTCCAAAGACCTCATGGCCGAGCTCTGGATTCGCCAACCAATTTGCAGCGGTGGTCTCTAACAAATAGGGACTGCCGCTACGCTCAAGTCCCTCACTGGTCAACAATGCAGTTACCCCGCTGACTCCCTGCATTCGTTGGCAGCCCTGGCGATAGGCATTGGCAATGCCATCCGTCAACATCGTTTGTGCAGTGACACCAGCTAGTGCTTCCTGACTAGCTGTGACGAAAGCATCTGCGTCGCTACCGGAGAACACCACTGCAATGCCAGGATTTGTACAGAATTGACCAACTCCCATTGTCAACGAACCTGCCCAGCCCTGACCAATCGCTTGGGCACGCTGAGCCAATGCACCTGGCAACATGAAGACCGGATTAATACTGCCCATCTCGGCAAAGAATGGAATTGGTTCTGGACGTTGAGCACAAAGATCGAAGAGAGCACGTCCTCCACGTAAAGAACCTGTAAAGCCTGCGGCTTTGATGCAGGGATGCTCGACTAGTACCTGGCCAACATGTCGGGCGTTTCCTTGAACCAGGCTGAAAATACCTGCTGGCATCTTTGTAGCCTCAATCGCAGCCCGAATCGCGTCTGCCACAATTTCACAAGTACCCGGATGTGCTTCGTGTCCTTTGACAACCACAGGACAACCCGCAGCGAGAGCAGAAGCGGTATCACCTCCTCCCGTGGAAAAGGCCAACGGGAAGTTCGAGGCACCAAAAACAGCGACTGGACCGACTGGACGCTGAACCATCTTTAAGTCAGGTCGTGGGAGAGGTTGGCGATCTGGCAAAGCTCCGTCATGCCGTCGGTCCAGGTAATCTCCATTTAAAATGTTCTGAGCAAACAGCCTTAGTTGGCCTGTAGTTCGCCCTCGTTCCCCCTGGAGTCGGGCTGCAGGTAAGCCAGTTTCGCTGGTTCCAATCTCAGTGATGTCATCACCTCGTGCCTCAATTTCATCGGCAATCGCATTGAGCAGTTCAGCTCGTTGCTGCCGAGACGTTTGAGAAAAAGAGACAAAGGCTGCTTCTGCAGCAATGCATGCCTGATGTACCTGTTCTTCCGTCGCTACGCTGAAGGATTGTGGGGCTCCGCTGACTGGTTGCGAAGTGAAACTGTCCTGGCTACGGATCCAGTTACCATTGATCAGGTTGGCNCCTTGTGGAATAAAGCTCATCAGTAGATCTCCAATTGAAAGGAATGACGGAACAGTCTTCTNGNNTATCCGTCAGNNCAATTAGGCTGAACNACACAGCCAATACAAACAGCGGCANGGTAGCNGACTAAAATNTTGGGAAGNAAAAAGTCTCTCGAATTTCGCTCCGAACAGCAAGGAAAAGTCTCTNGNAGGCAAGTTGATNAGACAANTGNTGTTCAACCGTGTGAGCGGTCAGCTTCTTCNACCAATTTATNGATCTTCTGACGGAANGCGTCATCCACCGTAAAGTAGTGNCCATCTTCNTCNTGCACCGAAANACCTGTNCGATGAAACAGTTGNAGNTGNTTCTGGANAGCNCGGATATCTCGAATCGGACAATCTCTNCCCTGATCATCCTGNANANTGANNGTTTTTNGACTCATGTTNCCTCCNGTTACTGAATGAAANTATGAACGANNNGTATTTTTGATTGAATCAAGGTNACTTACCGTCTGATCANNCTGGCGAAATCGATTAGCAAGGGNTTCNCAGTNAGTACATTCTANTGATTTATGNCANCNATCAAAGATTNANTGAGAAAACGNTNAAGACTGGCTCNCTATNCTAGATGCCTGTTGTTCTNGNGCCTCACTCTTCTGCTGTTTCTTCCACATTNCTGAGTACTCCCCTCCGAGCTTCANCANCTCTNCGTGACGACCTCTTTCCANGATCTNCCCTTGTCGGAGAACAAGGATTTCATCAGCGTCAATGATNGTNGAGAGACGGTGAGCTACNANCAGTGTNGTNCGTTCCTTGGANACCTCACGCAAGGATTCCTGAATTTCCTTCTCCNTATGAGAATCCAAGGCAGAGGTTGCCTCATCAAAAATCAGAATTCGTGGGCNCTTGAGAATNGTTCTAGCAATCGCAACCCGCTGTTTTTCTCCTCCGGAGAGCTTCAGACCACGTTCACCCACTTCGGTTTCGTAGCCCTTGGGCAAACTNTCCACAAAGCCATNGATCTGGGCCAATTGCGNGGCTTCCTGCACCTGCTCCCAAGATGCCTNTGGGTTCCCATAGTGAATGTTATAGGCAATCGTGTCGTTGAANAGCACGGTATCCTGAGGCACTACACCGATCGCTTTGCGCAAACTTAATTGGCTGACATCTCGGATATCTTGCCCATCGATAGTGATNCTCCCCTGATCGACATCATAAAAACGGAACAANAGTCGTGAAATCGTTGACTTGCCAGAACCACTNGGCCCNACAATAGCNACAGTTTTTCCTGGTNGGACCTGGAAGCTNATATTTTTNAGAATNCCNCNTTCCNCACTNTAACCAAAGGAGACNTTCTCNAAGTCNATCTGACCNGGNCCNACCTTCAATTCCTGGGCATTNGCAACATCTACCACGTCCGGTTTGTGCTCCAGCAACTCAAACATCTTATCCATGTCCACCAAGCTGCGTTTNATCTCTCGATAAACGAANCCCAAAAAGTTTAGTGGCAGGTNCAATTGGATTAAGAACGTATTTACAAGAACGAAATCACCAACAGTATTGTNGCCACTTACTACTCCTTGCGCTGCTAGTAACATCACGANTACNAGACCCACGGTANTGATTGTTCCTTGTCCNAGGTTGAGCAGAGACAAGCTGGNCTGGCTAGTCACTGCNGCTTTTTCATAGCCCGCTAGGGCCTCGTCATAGCGACTATATTCGTGCTCCTCATTGTTAAAGTATTTGACTGTTTCAAAGTTCAGGAAGCTATCAATTGCNTTGGAATTAGCCTCTGAATCCTTCGCATTCATAGTCTTACGAAATTTTAGCCGCCAATCGGTAATTGTCTGGGTGAACCANATATAGGTAGTAACAGCAAAGAAGGTCGCCGCTGAATAACGCCAGTCGAANTGTATGAATAGAATGACAGTNACCATTAAAATTTCGATGANTGTCGGCAAGATGTTGAACAGCATAAAAGAGAGCAANAATTGTATTCCTCCAACTCCTCTTTCGACAACCCTTGAAAGTCCTCCNGTNTGCCGTTCCAGATGAAATTTGAGCGATAGTCGNTGCACATGTCGGAANGTNGACAAGGCAATCTCTCGCTGAGCGTGCTGAGACACTCGGACAAAGATGAAGTCCCGAAATTCCACAAAGGCCTGCTGNAGCAANCGGGCACCTCCATATGCGAAGATCACTCCGAGAGGAAGGACCAGCAGAGCCTCCTCAAACGACAGTTGATCGACTGCTTCCTTGTAAAGAAACGGCACATACACCGTTACCACTTTGGCTAGCGCCAGACTCGCTAGCGCGAGAATTACTCGAAATTTGAGATCCAGACGGCCTTGGGGCCAGAGATAGACAACCAAGGACTTCAAGGTTCGCAGGTGATTTTTACGTTCTTCTGAGCCAGTCGGTTCAAAAGAGGAGGTACTGAATGATCTCATTAGTGAAATTCAATGTTCCCAACAGAATTAAGCTCATAGGGGAGTTTTACGGTTAGTTTTTGCTAGTTTGCAGACGAGGTCGCCAGTCTGAACTGAATAAGCAGAGAACCATACCGATACCAGTCACAAGTAATCCTGCGCTGACTCCTGCAAAAACCACTTGGATCGGCCAGTCCATCACAACCGCCACAAGGCCCACCAGGGAAATAGTCAGGAAGCGTAAAACACCAACACAGATCGGAAGCAACAACCGCCCAGTACCCTGGCTTGCGAAGTACAAAGCCTGACCTGCACCAAAAAACCCATAGAATGGTCCGGCAATCGCCAAATACAGAGCAGCGACCTCATGGGCTGCCCCATCTGCCGTGAACCAATCCAGCCAAAGTTCTGGAATGACTGCCACCATGACACCAATTCCACCTGTTACTAGAAAAGCAATGCTGGCTCCTGCCCAAGCTATGCTACGGGCTCGCTGAAAATTCTGAGCACCGACGTTTGCTCCAACTCCAGCTGTCAGAGCCGAACCAACTCCAAAGACCAGAGGTGTGAGCATCAACTCCAGTCGACTTCCCAAACCATATCCAGCCAGCGCCGCTGCTCCAAAATGCCCTAAAATTGCCGTCACCACTATCACACTGAAGGCAACCGTGACGTTATTGATCAGGCCAATTCCTCCAACACGCATGATATCGATGAAAAAAAATAACCGTAGTGGGGACGGTTTCAGTCGGAGAAGACCTTTCCTCAAATAGAGATGACTTGCCAAAAAAAGCGTCATTCCAGCATGGCAGACAACCATAGCGATTGCTGGACCAATCACCCCCATCTCAGGAAATGGCCCCCAACCAAGGGTAAATGCGCCAGAAAAGAAAATCTGACAGCTACAACCAATGATGAATATCCTGGCTGGTGTAAGTGTGTCCCCACTCCCCCGGAAGACGGCAGCCAGAATGTAGAGCATCCAAGTAACAATAGAACCGCCAAACGCTATTTGAGCATAGCTCACGGCTCCAGTCAGTACTTCACCGGCCCCCCCCATTCCTTGAAAAATCTCCCGTGGGAAGAGACCCAAGATCAGAATGAAGAGCAATGACATGCTGATACCAATCACCGCGGCATGCCAGGCCAAGGCACTCACTTCACTGAGCGCACCTCTCCCAAGCGCTCTGGAAATGGCGGAGGTCACTCCTCCTCCAATTGCTCCAGCTGCCATAAAAACAATCAATGTTTGAAAAGGGAACACAAGGGCCAAGCTCGCCAATGCCACAGTTCCTAAATCTGCGACAAACCAAGCATCACAGAATATCACCAGGATCGGCATTACGACACCAAGTACATTGGGGCCCGCGAGCCTCCAGAGCATTTGAAAAATAGACCCCTCCAACAGGAGGGATAGTTGGTGAGAGCTTTTTGATTGGTTCATTCCACTGTGGTACGGTTGTGTTCTCGGTACATGAAACAAGCAAAGGAGGTCTACTTTACAAAAATGGACGATCCTCTAGCTGTATTCGGAAACAGACGAATTAGCAGATTTGGGGGGAGGCGTGCGGGGTCACATCAGGTTGCCCAAACTCTCTCCTGAATTGCGAGAGTGAGCATCGTAAGGCATCCAAAAATTACTGTAATCAGAATGATTAGCCAGAACATTGACACGAGGGCTTTGTCCCGCACTAGCCATTTCAGATAGTTATTTGAATGGATCCAGAGAAATTTAGCAATCTCTGACCACTGAGATTTGTGAGGCTGTCCCAATCCGTTTCTAACTAGGGTGGGATGGATACTGGCCAAGTTAGAGGGTTCGTCACCAGAACTGACCAGGAGACTTTCCCTCGCTTACCTATCTCTAATCTCTCATGTGCTAGCTTGTCGCCGGTAACTGCGCATGAGTAGAATGGTAAGCCAGCAGATGATAAAAATCGTGAAAGAAGTCAATAGCCAGAAATACAAATAATATGAACTCAGTGAACCATCCTTGCCAATGGAGTAGCCAAAGATAAAGACTCCCCAAAATGCGGTAATCATGAGCCACAACTTGATCAACTTACTTGCCTTCATCGCCCGATTCTCCTCAAAAAAGCCCAGCAACTGCAGTAAGGCTGGTCATCATCAACAAATATTTCTGTGGGTGAGCGTTGCTTCACAGGAACGCATATAAAACCAGGTAGTCAACATAGAGAAATAGCAGCAGTCCTAAGAACGACCGAGGAGGCTTCTTCGTAGAGTCCCTCTTTCAAAAAAATTCGAAAGAACCAACAGCTTTTCATCTAGTGCGGAGCTACACTCATGGGTCTTCCTGAAACAGATTTCTTTGGTCTAATTCAGCCAAAGAAAAAGATCGGATACCGTGCGCACAATATGTTTGTTCAAGATCTTTCTTTCTCTATGTTGCCTGAAAGAAAACTTGTATAACAAGAGTTCGCTCTAACCGAGCATGTGTCATTAGAAAACCACAACTAACCGCCAATTTTGTAGCAGGCCATGTCTTTTACTTCAACCAACAGCACAAAATCTTTGAATCCTATCGGTGTCTTTCAGTCTTTACGAACGGAAGCGTGACAAAAAATTCCAAATCAGCCCATTGGTCCCAAAGCCTGCGACTTGAAGATCGAACCAAACGTGTTCTCCACCAATCACTTGGTAATGCTGTACCTCAACACCTTCTTTTCCTCCAGCATAAATAAAGGAATGTACCGTCTGTACGCTGCTTATCGTCGTTTCCTTAGTGGGCGCGGATTGGGTCCGATTAAATTCAACCCAATATTCAATCACACCTTCCGCAGACACATAACCACTCGAATCTCCTTTTGGATTAGAGACATTGTCTGCTGTGTAGTAGGGCAGTATATAATCTTGGGTCCCATGCAACGTAATCACGGCAGTTGGCTGAGGTGGCTGGCATAGATTACCGATGTCGGTCAGCATGGTTCCAGACACAGAACCGACCGCGGCAATTCGTTCTCCACGATAGCAGGCAAGGCCAAAAGCGAGCATGGCGCCATTCGAATATCCGACAGCATAAACTCTTTCTTCATCGATTCGGTAGGTCGCGCTCAGGTTATCAATTAATGACTCGATGAATCCAAAGTCGTCCACCGTACTTTTGTTGGTTGCAGATGGCGGAGACGGGTTCCAGTGGGGAGAACCATCGAGCAAAGATCCTTGGGGGTAAGCAAGCAGGAAGGTTTGCTCTTCTGCAAGTTGGCGGAAGTCGCTTGTCAACAAATGGTTGGCGGCAGAACCTCCGTATCCGTGGAAGTTTAGTAGTAGCGGCACAGCTTCCGTTTCTTCGTAAGACTTCGGCACGTAAACCAGAGTTTCTCGGAGGACACCATCATGGTTCAATTCCAGCCATGTGGTATCTAGAATGTTGATATTTGAGGAATCCTTTAGATCTATCTTTGGGGAATTTTTTGAATCGTTTGAAACGCTACAAGCCCAGAGTTGAAGACAAGCAAGTAGAGCAGTCAAAATTTTGATAAAGTTTCTCTCGAAAGATCGAATTATGGAGTATTTCATTCCGTTAGATTTTTGCACAATTCTCTGAGTAGAGACGCCCCATCACCGCTCCAGCACTACCATGCATACATGCGAAGGTCGTGGGATTTGTAGACGCCAATTTTTCAATCAGCACAGCCGTAATTTTTTGTGTAGGAGAAATCTTCCATTGCCTGACGAAACGCTTGGCTAGGTCCAAGAATGTCTGACTCTGTGAGTGGGGGATCACCGATACCTCCCTGCGTGAAAAGGTCACCACACAATAGCGTCTTTGTAGTTTTCTCTGAAAGAAAGCCACAATCCCAGCCGTGAGGTAGGTGTGGAGTGTCGTGCCATTGTAAAGAATGAGATCCTAGCGATAGAACTTCACCATCGGCCAGAGCTCTAGGTGGCCGGTCTGCAATATCCTCCTTTACAGAAACCATTGCGGCTACGACACTACAAACA
This sequence comes from Deltaproteobacteria bacterium, assembly GCA_002730365.1. Next base: position 26,114 of record PBZZ01000035.1, on the reverse strand, counting down.
GGCTCAGCTTGGGGTGCCACTGCAAGCCACTCATTCAGGGAGCCACATTCATCTGCTTCCACATGTGAAAAAGCAACATAACGGATCTTCTCAACCGGCATTACGCTAGCTACCGCCTCTTTCACCAGTGGAAACATTTTTCGCAAACCTGTATGGAACAACAATGGTTCATCATCTCTAACCAGATACTGGTTGAAAGAAAATTTATTCCCTCCGCCAAGATCAACAGGAGTATTAATTCTACAAATACCGTCGGCAATTTCGTAAATATTTGTGCCAGATTCCTAGTTGGTAACGGTCATTATTTATCCAAAAATTGGTTTAAACCACTTTGCAAAAAAGTCTATATCGATGAACATTAAACAAGCCATATCTTCATTATGAGTTTATGGAAACAAACAATGATTTTCGGCCATCGAATGCTTTGCGGATTCATCCCGGTCTATCAAAATGCCAGCTACGAGATTTTATCCATGGAATAGACCGTATCGACAATGTTGTACTTGGCATCAAGTTCAGCAGCTTCAGGTGACGACATCATGGATGTAAACATTTCCATATCTGTTACATTCATCAATCCAACTGCCTTGTGATCATTGATCTTGGCAATCTCCCATTCAGAAACACATTTTTGCATTTCTCCCTCAAATTCACCGAGCATCGTTTTAAATTCTTCGAACGAACAATCAAAAGTTGTGATCACACAAATATTCATTACGATTCTCCTTTAATTTGCACACTGAATAACCACCTCCGAAACCTAAAAGACACCAATTCAACAATCTTTGATTTTCAGAGCTTGGCCCTGATAGATGCACCCAACAATGCGAGGCATTTTTTTCAGGTAGAAATGCTCAACTGGCTTTATCGCAAAACGTTGTGAGCGAATAATATTTTCAATAGGTCGATTCAAATGGCACCCATCCCCAATAAAATTTTGAAATGGATTCATAAATTCCTGCCAACTCGCTATTTTTGGATCAGGAGAAAGACCATGTTCCAAAAAATGAAAACAACCTCCAGGTTTTAGCACTCGCCAAATTTCACTCATTGCTTGATTTACAGAGGCAATGCTACAAAGAGTGAATGTACTGACAACACAGTCGAAACTCTCACTTTCCATAGGTAAAGATTCTCCTTCCAGTTCGTGCTGACAAATCGGAATATTCATCTGCGCAATTCGACTGGCCGCCTTAGCGTGCATCTTCGGGTTATTATCCACAGCATGTACCTCTTGAACACTCTCAGGGTAATGCAACAGATTGAGGCCTGTGCCGAACCCGATTTCTAAAACTCGTCCATGCGCCTCTCTTACGCAGTACTTCCTAAGAGGCTCCAACTCGCTGCTGGAAAGTGCCCAATCACAGAGGCAAGGAAACAGATACTGGGAGTACAATTTCTGTAGCATTACGAGTGCTTAAGCTTTTCAAACATGCTGATCCTGAAGACTAAACAGTCTCATTCCCAAGAATCAAAGACTAGCTTAGGCATAGGTGGGGGTGGTGCCTTCAAATCCATACCATGAAACTCTGCCGCTTTTTGTTTCATTTCCTCAGGCATTGATTCCATCATCTTTGCCCAACTAGCCAGCGGATCCCTGCCCTCTAGAGTAATGATGACAAAGTCACCACCTGGGGTTTCCTGCAGAAAAGATCTCTCGTGTACTCCTACCTCGTCCCGGACTCGGACAGTTTCAGCCCGACCAGGGCCATTAAAGCCTTCATTCAGAAACTTTTGCCACTCCTCTTTTTTGCCCGGTAAGATCGGTAATGCCATTGCTATCATCGCCATTTTGAAACTCCGTGATTTTTGACTTCAATGCATAAAGCGAATCTCGCTTAAGTAAGCCGCTAAGCAGAACATAGTTGCTTTACCATTTCATTGTTATCAACCAATTGGTAGTCTTCAGTCAAGACCTAATCTCGCCTTGAATCCTTAAATCATCAGAGAATCTTTTTCTAAAAAGAGTCCTAGGTTTCGACTTCCGCTTTGCGGCTAGTTCAGCTAACAATTCGCAGTTCTTTCAAATTTCTTGAAATCAATTCTAGGAGTGCAAGCCATGAAACTAATACGCTACGGAGCCAAGGGTAAGGAGTTACCCGGTATTATTGATAATGATGGAAAGCTGCGATCTCTGGCTGGCCTGGTCAACGAGGAGAGTGAGCAATTTTTCTCAGACAAGGGCCTTGCGGAACTGGGTCGTATGAATCTTAGCAAACTCCCGCTGGTTCCTGGGAAACCTCGGTTTGGTTGTCCTGTTGCTAACGTCAGCAAGTTTGTGGCAATTGGCCTGAATTATACGGATCACGCCAAGGAGACCAACTCTCCAATTCCCAAAGAGCCAATCATATTTATGAAAGCTCTAAACTGTCTGCAGGGGCCAAACGATAACGTGATGCTCCCTCGAGGATCGGTCAAGACTGACTGGGAGGTCGAATTGGGGATCGTGATCAGCAAAAAAACTCGCTATGTCACCAAGGAAAGCGCCTTGGATCATGTTGCGGGCTATGTACTGGTCAATGATGTTAGTGAGCGTGAATTTCAGGCGGAGCGTGGTCCTCAATGGGACAAGGGTAAAGGCTGCGACACCTTCGGTCCAGTTGGCCCCTATCTAGTGACTCGTGATGAGGTAAAAGACCCTCAAAATCTGGAGCTTTGGCTAAACGTCAACGGCAAGCGGATGCAGACAGGCAACACCAAGACAATGATCTTTCCTGTGAAGGAAATCATCAGCTATGTCAGCGAATTCATGACCTTGTTTGCCGGTGACATAATCACGACTGGCACGCCTCCTGGAGTCGGTTCTGGCATGAAGCCTCAAGTTTTCCTAAAGGCAGGTGATGTAATGACCCTCGGCATCAGTGGCTTAGGAGAGCAGCGACAGAAGATCGTGCCGTTCAAGCTTTGATTAACCTGAAGAGTTATCTATCTGCTGACCAGTGAAGTACTTTCTTCATTGGTCAAGCTGTCAAAATGCTGAAAGTCTGTTTTTAAAGATGTAAGACTAGTATGGTTTTTTCAGTCTTCCCTGCACCTAAAAAAGGCTGTTTGAAGCAAACGAGAAAAAATTACTTCTAAAAAATCAAATTAAAATAAATAATGAACTAATAAAAATTTTAAAATATTATTTTTTTATTTTTTATCAAATAAATCAAAAATATATTATGTCACTTAGAACAATAGATTGAAAGCTATAATTGGCACTAGGCATTTTGTATATAGGAAATTTGTATTTAGGATCATTTATTAAATTGTAGACAGTTGGATCTTGCTTCTGTAATTTTTCTTTTGTGTTCGGACACCACTCGGTTTGAGCTTTTTGTTGTCCAGACTCAGAGGCATGCATGCCAAAATTAGAACTAACAGCCCAATAAATATATTCTGTAATCATACTTGCATAATCGGCAGTATTGTCCTCATAAAAATACCATGCGTTTGTTGAACCACCTACCTTACCTGCATTAGCACAATCGGTATTATTGTAAGTCCAAGTACCATGTGTGAGCTGAGTTTGTCGACCACCTCTGGCGACATCCATTGCCTTAGCAAGTAACGATTCTGATTCATTAGACTCACCAAATATTGCTGGATACATTTTTGAGTATCCAAATTGAGTGATTAAATGAAATATTTCTTCTATGCTAGCGTCGTGTTGATTCTCTGACTCATAGTTAACAGTTGTTTCAAATGCGCCAAGTCCTGTGCTGTTACCCTCTGATCCCAACATTTCTAGGAATTCCATTGATATTTCCGATTCATCTTCATTATACATTGAAACAAAAGCCTCTAACTCATTTAGTTTCTTCACAACACAGGAATTATCAACTTCTCCATTCTCATCATTATCAATGAGCTCTGCCATAACATTAGCTGCATGTATCAATTTTTTCTCACTAACTCCATTTGTCGCTAAAATGTTTACACCAAAAATACTAATACCTTTGGTAAATCCAGCAGACTTTGCAGTAGAAAATGACATCTTACTATCAGATGAAAAAATCACATTTGAAGCAGGAATACTTTCATAAATACAACTAGAGGAAACATCATCTTCTCCAGAGTCTCCGCTACCAACGGTAGCGTTGTCGCTGCTGCCACCGTCCCCACTGCTACAGCTTGATAAGATCAAAAGTAATGAAGAGAGATAGCAAAGAAACTGAAGCCTTTTTCTGATTTTCATGCCTTCCCTCAGACAATGAGTGGGTTAGAAAAATTGTTTTGGCAGAACAAATGTCACAGGATAGCTCGTTTTTTTTATGAAGTGACAAGCCTTATCTTACTGAAACTCCAATGATTTCCAGAAATGAAAGAACTTCTTTATCTACAAAATTCCCATAAAGAACCGACAACTCTCAACGAATAAACTGCTCTACGTAATCTTCGCCCAAACCAACTTCTGTATAGTGTGAACGGCACTTGTCGATCCGAGTGAAGACATCGTCGAAGCCTGTACTATTCCCATCAGGATCACAGTAGATCATTGCTCCATTGACCTGAAAAAGTGTGATCATCTCTTCCACATCCGGATCCACAACGAGTGTGTGGGTTTCTCCTGGAGCCTCATACACATACCCGCCTTCTTCAGCAACCCAGTCGTGTTCCAAATAACGCCAACGTCCCTTCAGCACATAACCATGAACCGGCTGAGGATGGCGGTGGCGGGATAGTACACCTGCTTTGCGGACTCGTAAAAGGTTCATCCAGTAACCCTGAGCCGCAGACAAGCAGAGTGGTCGGAACCAAACATTCTCTTCCAAAGGAACCCAAACCCTCTCATCACTCGGAATCACACTTGGAATCACTAACTCAGGTGGAGATTCCTTGGGCATTGCATGTCGATAGGGTTGCCATTTTTCAGAAGCAAGCGGATTTCTTTTTGTCATCACATCACACCAAATGGGAATTGAATCAAGTAATCAGATAGCCGCCGTCCACTGGCAATACTACTCCAGTAACAAAGCGGGCTGCGTCACTAGCCAGGAACAAGACAGGTCCTACCATGTCTTCCGGTTCTCCCCAACGACCTAACGGTGTTCGAGAGAGGATGGCCTCTGAACGCTGAGAATCTTCTTGTAAAGCCTGGGTGAACTGTGTGGCGATCCAACCAGGAGCCACTGCATTGACTCGAATTCCATCAGGCGCATACGCAATTGCCAAGCTCTTAGTCAGTTGAGAAATCCCTCCCTTGCTTGCGCTGTATCCTGGCACCAAGCCTCCACCAAAAAAACTGAGCATGGATGCCGTGTTGATGATACAGCCCTTACTTTGCTTCAATTTTTCTCGAGCAGCATTACAAACCCTCATACTGCCATTTAGGTTGATATCAATCACGTCTGCTAAAACCTCTGGCTGGTGTTCAGCGTTACGGCGAATCACTCCTGCACAATTGACAAGAACGTCTAATGAATCAATTTCGTCAATGCAGTCTTGGACCACATTCCCGTCACGCACATCCAATTGCTGAAAGCTGATTTTATTTTGTTCAGACTGTACCCAAGCACGTTCTACCTCCTCCTTCGTCACCCCTGTTGCGATCACATGATCTCCGTTTGTAGCAAACGCTTGGGCAATTGCAGCTCCGATCCCACTGCTACCACCAATCACTAAAATCTTTCGCTCACTGCGATGACTCATCGATACACCTGTAAATTTTCAAGAGGAATTTCATTGGGAAGGCCAGCAACTGCTGCAATCCAAATTTTGTAGTAGTGGAGCAGCAGCTCTGTAAAATTGGCAAGAATTGATGGCTGAAACTAGCTCAGGACTTCAGCGCACGTAGTAGAGCCTCTGTCCGGCGAGCCAGAATGCTCTGGCTCAGCGCAGCTTCAGGAGCAAAGACCTTAGAGGCATGATAGGCGCCAGGATACACATGCAGTTCCGTAGGCACGCCTGCCTGGATCAATCGAGCTGCAAACTGGATGTCTTCGTCCCGAAAGAGATCTAGTTCACCAACATCAATGAAGGTCGGTGGCAAGCCGGCTAGGTTTTCAGCCCGTGCAGGTGCCGCATAGCCATCCGCTGGATGCCCTCCCAGATACCACTGCCAAGCCTCAACATTCCCCTCACGGTCCCAGATTCCTACATCCATGATCTCATAACTGGAAGGAGTCTCGTTGCGATCATCAATCATTGGGTACAGTGGCATTTGAAAGCAAATCCTGGGAAAGCCCTCATCGCGAGCCATCATCGTGGTGGCAATCGTGAGTCCACCCCCTGCACTGCCACCAACCACAGCCAGTCGATTCGGATTGAAAGCCAAATCATCAGCATTCTTTGCCATCCACTTGAGTGCAGCGTAGCAGTCCTGCACTGGTGCTGGATGTCGGTGCTCAGGAGCCAGCCGATATTCCACTGAAATTACTACTGCCTGGATTGCTTCGCAAAGCTCCGTAGCTTTTAGGTTTTCTCCCTCCACAGAACCCATGATCATCCCACCACCATAAATGAAGAAGATGCCTGGCAACACGCCGGAAGCAGCTTTTGGGCAATAGATTCTCACTCCCACTGAGGGTGCGTCTTCTGGTCCTGAAATTTCACGATCCTCGATGACCACGTTTTCATTTGGAGGAAGTTCAGCAACCATAGTCTGAAGCAGTGATTCTAGGGTACTGCGTCGTTCGGCGATGTCAGAAATTGCGTTAAAGCCTCCGGGGAAGATCTTCAACAATTCTTCTAGTGGAACACGGGAATCTAGATCAATGCGATCTCTCATGCTCATTTTTTTCTCCAAAAAACGTTGAGTGAATATAACCGGAAAACTTAGTTGGAACAGAGACTACATGACCCACGGCATCGAGAAAGTCTTCAGGTTCGTGTAGCTTTTCATCGCCTCAATCGCCCCCTCCTTATAGCCCAATCCGGAGTCGTTGATACCTCCGAATGGCGACATTTCAATACGGTAGCCAGGGACCTCCCAAATATTGACAGTTCCATGATTGAGTTCAGCGATGAAGCGGGTGATGTAATCCAGCCTATTTGTGCAAACCCCTGATGAAAGACCAAAAGCTGTCCCATTAGCTATCCAAATCGCTTCATCAATATTCTGAATACGAATGATTGGAATCGCAGGCCCAAAGGTCTCCTGCATCACCAGTTCACAGTCCCAAGGGACATGATCAACAACCGTGGGAGGGAATACTGCTCCTTGGCGATTGTTCCCGTGCAACAACTTAGCACCTGTAGCCACTGCATCTTCCACTCGACGCTGAAACAAAATGGCCGACTGCTCGTTGATCACTGTCCCCACATCTGTCTGCGGATCCATTGGGTCACCGTATTTGAGCTTCTTGGCTTTCTCGGTCACCAGCCCCACCAAGTCATCCGCAATCGAATCAATCACGAGAATGCGCTTGACTGCCGTACAACGCTGTCCTGAATTTTTTGTAGCTCCCGCAACCGCCAAGGTCGCTGCACGATCCAAGTCTGCATCTTCCATCACGATCAGTGGGGAGTTACCACCAAGTTCCAGCATGATGCGACGGTAGCCGACCTTCTCGGCAATCATCTTCCCAACTCGCACGCTACCTGTGAAAGTAACCAGGTCAATGAGTGGGTTACAGATCATCTCGTCGCCAATATCCTCAGGCTGCCCAGTGACTACCTGAAACATCTCTGGAGGAAGGCCCGCTTCATAGAGCACATCAGCCAGTAACAAAGCCGTCATGGGTGTCAGTTCTGTCGGTTTGCAGACCATCCGATTGTTGGTGGCAATGCTGGGCGCAATCTTGTGGGCCACCATGTTCAGGGGATGGTTGAAAGGAGTGATGGCGCTGATCACGCCCTGCAGAGGTTCTCGCTGGGTGAAGATTTTTCGCTTCTGCCCATGTGGTGTTAGGTCACAGGAGAAGATCTGACCGTCGTCAAGGATGCAGAGTTGGCCGGCAAGACTGAAGACATCGAAAGCGCGCCCCACTTCGTACAGGGAATCTTTCTTCGAAATCCCAGTCTCTGCGGTGATCAGGTCTGAAATTTCATCCCGCCGCGCCACTAACAGATCTGCCGTTTTGGTCAAAATCTGTTGGCGCTCATAGCGAGTCAACTTGGGTTTGAAGTCTTTGGCGATCTGTAGCGTCTGCTGAACCTGCTCCCTGGAAGCACGGGGAACCCTGCCCACGAGCTCATTGTTGTAAGGATTGAAGACTTCCAACGATCCAGCATCACCTGAGACTTTCTGGCCACCAATGCGCATCGTCTCATTGCGTTGTACTGCGGGCATGAAATGTTTCTGAGCTAGGATGCTTGATTCAGGGCAAGATCGAAGAGATCGTAATTATGCAGCAAAGCTCCTGTTGCCTGCACTTGCTGGCTAAAAACAAGCGGGACTTGACGGTCACAAACACCACCGTGTGAACGGAGGGGCTCCTTGAGCTGGCTCAGATCATGACGTTCCGGTGTTGTTCCCAAGACCTTGTTCGTGGTGGAAACAACAATCAGATCACCAAGGCGATCATTCGGCAAATCAAAGGCCACACATCCTTCCACATTCGTATACGCAGCTTCAATTCCTTCGACTTCAGCTAAGCGCCCAGCCAGTTCCTGGGCTTTTGCCACATCAGCAAGATACACCGTAGCAAAGGATCCTAATGCCCCATGATGAACCACGTACGGATCCGTGATCGGCAAGATTACCCGGGCTTGCTCCGCACCAAGCCACTCATCAAACAGAGATTGAAGGTAAAGCACATCCGGTTCACCCGCCTGATTGAACTTGGCATTCATGCCATGGTCAGCAGTCAGCGCCAAAGCGGCACCCTGTGCATGGAGTTCTTCCCAGTAACGATCCATCATTGCGTAAAACTGATTGGCTACTGGTGTTCCAGGCGCATGCTTGTGCTGAATGTAATCAGTGGTGGAGAGGTACATCAGGTCGGGCCGAAAAGAGTGCATTAGCTTGACCCCCGCATCAAAAATAAACTCAGACAATTCTGCTGAGTAGACACTGGGAATCGGCCTGTCTACTAAACTCTGAGCGTTCTCGATACCGTTCTCAGCAAGCGTCGTCTCATTCGCTTTTTCCGAGGAGAAGCAGATTGCTCTTCCAGAAGTGTAGTCCAATCCGTGTCCGAGCAATCGGCGCAGCTTATCCTTTGCCGTCACAATCGCGATCTTGGCCCCTGCCTCGTGAAATGCCTGAAAAAGTGTTCCTGTACGCAGAAATTTCGGGTCATTCATCATCACTTCCTGTCCAGATTCAGGATCCAGAAAGAAGTTTCCAGAAATCCCGTGAACCTTCGGTGGGACCCCCGTGACAATCGAGAGATTATTCGGATTCGTAAAGCTGGGGACAACACTATGTCCACGCAAGTCCGTACCAGATTCCAGCATTTTTTGCGTGAAGGGCATGTGGCCTCCTGCAATCGCTTTTTCGATGTACTCCGGTTGGGAACCATCGATACAGACAGCCACCAGCGGTTGCTGGGGCCAGGAGTATTCTCTACCGTTTACAGTTAGTGGTGAATTCATTGGAATCATTCTTACAAGTTGAACACTTTAAGCAGGCTTGCCGCTAGCAACACCCATTTCTACAAGAGCAGCTTTCATCGCATCTACTGCAGCCTGCATATCAGTCGGCTGGAGATGACCAATGCAGCCCACCCGGAAACTTGGAGCAACGGTCAGTTTTCCGGGGTATAAGATGTATCCACGTTCCTTGACTAAATCATAAAACGTTCGGAAATCAAAGGCAGGATCAGCAGGCATCCGAAAAGTGACGATGATTGGTGCTTGACGCTCGGGAGGCAACAGAGGTTCAAAACCTAGATCTGCCATTCCGGAAATAAGCGTTCTGCAGTTCTCCGAATAGCGCGCGTTGCGCCCTGCTACACCGCCTTCTTTCTCAAATTGTTCGATCGCTTTATCAAAAGCTATCAAAACATGCGTCGGTGGGGTAAAGCGCCACTGGGAACTAGCTTCCATAGCCTGCCACTGATCATGCAAATCCAAGCTCAGCGAATGTGCATTGCCTTTGCTCTGTTCTAGTTTCTGCCTACGGATAATCGCATAGCCCATCCCCGGGACACCTTCCAAACACTTGTTCGAAGAGGCTATCACGGCATCAAACTGTACTTGCTTCGCATCCAGAGGAATGGCTCCAAAGGCGCTCATCGCATCAATAATCAGTGAGCGTTTGTGCTGGGCAACGATCTCAGCAATCTGCTCTACTGGATTGAGGATTCCAGAGGTCGTCTCACAATGAACCGCTAGCACATGAGTGATCAAAGGATCATTTGCAAGTGTCTGCTGCAGAGTCTCTGGATCAGGTGGGGAATCTTCCGACGACTCCTGCACCAAAAAAGCCTTCTGCATATAGCCAAGCATCTTGTTCATACGCTGACCATAGGCTCCATTTACCAGTACCAAGGCCTTGCCAGATCGAGGAATCAAGGTTCCCAGCGCAGCCTCTACAGCAAAGGTGCCGCTACCCTGTAGTGGGACACAAACATGAGTAGAAGTCGCGCCAGCAATTTCTAGAAGCTTCTGGCGTACTCGGACGTTAGCTTCCAAAAAGGCTGCATCTCTTGAACCCCAGTCGTGCAGCATAGCTGCTTTGGTTTCATGAGAAGTCGTCAGAGGGCCTGGGGTAAGCAGACGAGGCTCATCAGGAGTGAGGGACATCGGAGAATTTCAGAAATATTCAGTGGATCATGCAGCAAAAAAAGAGAGATTATGTTGATCTACCTTAATTCAACACAATTGCCAACTTTACAATCCACAGATTGCAAAAATTCCTTATCCTTCAAAGGCTCCAAAAAAGCCCTTAAGAAGAGTTACAGTTTTTGGTTCAAACCATAGAGAAAGACTAGTTCAGCTTGCCCGATTCTCTTCGTTGAACGCCATCACCTCACAGCGTCCGTAGCTCTGCGTAGGGACAACCGCACCTTCTTTAGTGATTGTGTGCTGTGAGGTTGTGGCGACAAAGGTTCCTGCTTCCCGATTTTCTCGCATCACCATCACCGCAGTCGTATGGATGGGTCTCTCTGGATTAACTTCCAGAAAATTTAGTGCTTCCAAAGTACGGATGATAAAGACTTCCTGAATTCCACTTGGTTCGCCTAGAACTCTCTTGATCAGCCGGGCCTTGCTTCCTTTTTGCGGAATGGCTGCAAAGATATACTCCATGTTTTCGATGGTGGCTTCTTTTGACCAAGTTGTTTCCCAGGAAGTCCAGTTGGTAGTCACCTGCCGAGTGAACAAACAACGTAGACTCTTGGCCTTCAAAAGATTTGCATCGCGAACAAACAAAACATCTTCTGTGGCATGTAGTGGACTGGTAAAGAGGATTATGAGTAGGGCCAAAAATCCAAAAATCATGGGTTGACTCTGGCAATGGGTTCCAAAAATTTTCTTCTCCAAAATCGTTGTTCTGAAGAGGATTGATTTGATTTGTCTTCTACATAACTGCAGGTTTTCTTCCTTCTTGACAAATTCACATGTTTTCTGAGGTTTTCCCCTACTCGTTTCCGTTCTTCGTCCTCTCTAATTGAACCAATATCATCACGAAAGTGGGAGATAGCTGGATTCTTGTTTCAGTTACTAGTAGAAAATCTTTCACATTAACTTTTACAATTAAATTTTCTCAAACTGTGTCATTGAAGGGCTTTGTTTCACCACAGATTCTACTCACTACATTTGTGAGTCAATAAAACTCTGATCCTTCAAGCAGAAGATTCTCTCTTTATCCCAAAAAGGTAGACGATGAATCCGTTATTCCCCCCAAAGGTTATGGACCGCAGAAAGAGTGATCGTAGGGCAAATGAACGTCGATCCGATGAAAGAAGACACCATGACAGAAGATCTGGCTCAGGAGAGGTAGCACGAGAACGCCGTCAAAGAGAGGAACTGGTGGAATTAACAGACCGGCGCCTAACAGATCGGCGTAATCAGGACCGGCGGGAACACGATCGAAGGAAAATCAATCTATTGTTAAACCCAGAAGCACAGGAACTCTTGACGAAAACACCTTGGATGGAAGAACTGCTTGTAAAAATTGCGGAAGATCAGACAAGTTCTGCTGAAGACCAAAATCAGCCTACCCCAGCGCCCTAACCCTAAGCACTCCTCACCCCTAGAGATACTTTTCACGTATCGGAGAAACCGCATTCTCATGGGAGGAGAACCCCTCATAGCGGGCCAAGACTTTGGCTCTTTTAGCGAGTTCTGGATAGGCAGGAGGAGTAACGTATCCTATCGAACTTCGCTTCATAAAGTCGTGAACAGATAGCGGTCCATAGGTTTTGGCCCCCTGACTTGTTGGTAAAACAGCGTTGGGTCCTAGTGAGAAATTACCGATGCAGACTGGGGTATGAGGCCCCATCAAGATTTCTGCTGCCTCTGTGATATGGCCCAAGTGGGTGAACGGCTCTGTAGATAAAAGTTCTAAGTGTTCTGGAGCATAGTCATTGATGAACTGGTAGCTTTCCTCAACCGATGATGTCAGCAAAATTCCACCATAGTCTCCCGTCAGCACGGTTTTAGAAAACTCTACCCGCTGTGCAGTCATCCTGGCCCAGTGATCGGGCAAAGTAGCCATTGCTTCTTCCGCGACACGGCGAGAATGTGTAACTAAGTAAGCTGAACTATCTGGGCCATGTTCAGCTTCAATCAGCAGATCAAGCGCGGCAAGTCCACCGCAAACACTATCATCGGCAAAAATAATTGCTTCAGACGGCCCAGCTGGTAAGCCAGGATCAATAATATCAGATAGTGATCGTTTAGCTGCCACGACCCAAGGACTACCCGGACCAACAATCTTAAGCGCACGTTCTACAGTCTCAGTACCAAACGCAGCAGCAGCAACAGCTTGTGCCCCTCCGCACTTGTAGACAGTATCAACACCAGCAATACTTGCTGCCACCAAAGTTGCTGCATCTACAGATCCATTCGGCAACGGAGGCGTGAAGATCGCCAATTTTGGCACCTCAGCTACTACACCTGGTACTGTAGTCATCATCGTCACTGATGGAAAAGCTCCCTTCCCACGAGGTACATAGATTGCCACAGAACGAATCGGAGTTAGTCGATCTCCAGCATAGGCACCTGGACGAATTTCCTTCATCCACATAGTTTCTGGCTTCTGCTCCTCATGGAAGGTTCTGATATTGGTGATACCATAGCGAATCGCCTCAATGACTACCTCTTCGACTTCTTCAAACGCAGCAGCGAACTCCGCTTCACTCACCTTCAGAGCTTCCTTACTAAGGAGTGCAGAGCCATCTAATTGCTGACCAAAGCGGACGAGAGCTTCATCTCCTTCTAAACGCACCGCCTCGATGATAGGCTTCACCTTCTCCACAAAGCTTGAGAGATCAGCCTCTGAACGCTTTAGCAAAGCCTTATAATCTGCGGCTGTCAGCTTACTAGTTTCGTGAAAGGATACCATTGACATGATGCAGTGCCTTTTTAAGTAAGTTTTGGTGACGGTCACTTCGATTTAAGAAAGATTTCTAGACCAACCATTTTGTCCAGTACGGCAATAGCCAACATCGCTACTGCAATAAAAACAACCGAGACAGCCGCTAGGTCTGGTGTAATAATCGAACGGATAGAGTTATAGACTTGTACAGGGAGCGTGACAATTCGAGCATCTACAAGCAATAGGCTGACGAGAAATTCGTTCAGGGATAAAATGAACATCAGCAGAGAGCCTGTGATGATTCCCGGCATCACTGCCGGCAAGGTCACATAGAAAAAAGTTTGAACAGGACCAGCACCGCAACTTTGAGCAGCAAGTTCCAGATCTGGATCTAGGCCTGTAGCACTTGAGGAAACCGCCCAAATCATGAAAGGGAGGTTGATCACAGCGGTAGCTACGCCAACCGGCCAAAGGCTCCCAAGAATACCGACTTCACCAAAGACCAACATCAATCCGATTCCTGATCCAATCAGTGGGATTGTAAAAGGTAACAGGAGATAGGTCTGAATCAAAGCGCCCTTGCGTAATCGATACTTTACTAGGGCAATCCCCGCCAAGGTCCCCGCAGGCAAAGAGATAAACACACAAATTATAGCCACCCAGATTGAACGTATAAACGCATCCTGCAATTCCTGCTTTTCCACGAGAGCTTTGTACCACTTCAAGGACAACCCATCCGGAGGGAAAACAATAATATTTCCAGAAGTCAAGGAAGCTCCAAGCACAACAAGTGTTGGTGCAGAGAGAGTAATGATCGAGATGACGACTAGTATCCAGAAAAATAGTTTCTGGGAAACTGGCTGGTTCATTTATCTTTCGCGCCCAAGGCTAGTGTCCCTGCACCAACCAACATAAAAATAATCCAAACTAAGAGTGAACCAATTACAATCAATAACACGGCCAGACTGGAACCAAATCCCTGATCGGACGTCCGGAAAAACTGGTCATAGATTGCGTTCGCCACAAAATCCTGAGTTCCTCCACCAAGAATAGCTGGCATCGCAAAATCTGTCAGAGAGAGAGTCAAGACCACTAAACCCGCACCGATTAGACCGGACTTAGCCATGGGAAGTACCACATAAAGCATTGTTTCCTGCCAGGAAGCTCCAAGAGATTCAGCAGCCGCTTCAATTTCTTCAGGAATTGCGGTTAGTGCTGGAGCCAACATCAATACGGCAAATGGAAACATGTACTGTACAAGCCCAAAAAGAACCGAAGGATAGTTGAAAAGCATGCGCAGTGGTTCAATACCAACCAACCCCAGTATATCGTTCACTATCCCTTGTTTGCCCAGAATAATCAGCCATCCATAAGCGCGTACTACTTGTCCAATGAAAAAAGGCAAAAACAGAGCAATTAGTAAGAATTTTCGTAGAAATGCACTACGAGTTCTTACCATAATGTAGGTATAGGGGAAGGCTAGTAGCAATGTAATCATGGTAACGATAGTTGCACCAAGAATACTTCGCCAAATGACAGATCGAATGAATGGCTCTGTCAGTGCGCGCTCGTAGTTTGCCAGTGACCACTCCTCCGAGAAAAGGAAGGTGCTCGTGTCAAGAGTTCTTAAAGAAGTGTCACCAATATAAGCAAGCCCTAGAACGAGCAGACCAACTAACAAAATTGCAGGACTCAACATTAGATAAGGACCCCAGAAGCCTCCTCTTTTGGGCCAAATTTTACTGAAAGCAGCTTCTAGGATATCCATCAAGTGCCAAGTCAACGGATAACAAGATAGATTGCGTCTCATTAGTTTTCGATCGATCTATGAGACCACTGGAACTTCAAACCTAAAGCCCAGTGGCCAAACTTTTCGGAATCACCCCTGCATAATCGCCTTGAACTTCGAGAACCACTCGCTCTCGTTTTCTACCTGGATCTTGCCTGAGATACGGATCAGCCGATCAAAGTCAGCCGGTTTAGTTGGATAGGAAGGATCTCCAGCTAATCCTGGTGGCGGTCGCAATCCAGGGATGACTCCGGGCAATCCTAAACCATCCAGCCAAATCTGCTGAGATTCCTTACTTAGAGCGTGGTTGATGTATTCTCTGGACCAGTACAAATCTCCTTCAGAGTGCCCTTTAGGAATCCACAGCCCATCTGTATCAAACTTGGCGCCCTCCTTTGGAATCGTCCAAGCGATATCTACTCCATTTCTTTTAGCTCCTAGTGCGTTCGTTGAAATCGTACATGCTGCGTCAATTTCTCCATTCTGAAACCACGTCACAAAATCAGGATCTTCTCCAAGTAATGGTTCTTGAGCTTTGATTTTAGACACAAAATCCCAGCAGGGTTGCATATTATTTGGGATACCATCTAATTTACCACCGCCAGCGACCTGTGCTGGAAAGTGGAATCCAATCCCATCGTTGTAAAACGCTAGTCGACCCTTAAATTTAGGGTCAAGCAGATCGTGATAGGATGCTGGTGGTCCACTTGGAAAGGCACTCGGCCGGTATGCTAACACATACACATACCCGTAAGTATTGACGATCGGATAGCCATCTACGCCCACAGGCTTTGCCAAATCAGTAGTTCCTTTCAGATTGGGTAGGTCGGAAAGATCCTCACACACTCCACGAAGTGCCGACTTAGTAGCATTGGTCGTTGTGTCCCAATTGATATGAATTGGGGGAGTTCGCTTTTGAGCAACAGCAGCCCAAACCTTTGGTTGTATTTCATTATCCTCAGTCAAATCATGTCGTACTTTAATGCCTGTCTTGGTCGTAAATGGATCTGAAACTCCAGCCTTCAGTGCTGCTACCCAGGGACCACCCCAAGCTCGGACAATAATCTCTTTGGGCTTGGCAGGTTCCGCTTTNAGTAAAGATGGTGCCACAGNCCCAGCTGCACTAGCAATTCCCAGCATGGCTGAGGTCTTCAGTAAATCTCTCCGTTTGATCTGCTTGTCGAAAGTCATACTCAACTCCTAATTCTGGTTAAGACTCGGCTATTGCCAAGTTAATCAATCCACGACAAAGACATGCATGTCGCGGCTCTGCCATCCAACAAAGACCATCTCTCCTACTTTGAATGTTGAGAAGTCTTGCTGGTCATGGTGAATGATTCTGATGAGCGCATCAGATAACGCTGCCACCGAAAGTTCATAGAGAATCCGTTCTCCCTCAAAAATAACATCCGTTACTCGACCCTCAAAATAAGCCTCACATTCTCTGTTTTCTGATTTTCCACGAAACAGTCGAATCTGTTCTGCACGGATAGCAGCCTGCACTGAAACTCCCTGGGTTGGCGCCGAGTTCTCACTCTTTGAAGTACCAAGCAATGTCTGCTGGCTGATTCTGATTGCTACCTGCTGTCCCTCTAGTGACTCCAGCGTCCCATGGAATAGGTTAGTTACCCCTACAAAATTAGCTACAAAAGAATTTGATGGAGAACGGTAAACTTCCAAGGGGGTAGCGTTCTGCTGGATTTCTCCATAATTCATCACAATGATCTGATCAGAAACCACCAGTGCTTCTCGCTGATCATGGGTAACATTTATCGTGGTGACACCGAGTTCCTTCTGAATTCTCCGAAACTCTAATTGCATTTCTTCACGTAACTTGCGATCCAAGGCCGCTAGTGGTTCGTCCAAAAGGAGTAAGTCTGGTTCAAAAACCAAGGCTCGAGCAATCGCCACACGCTGCTGCTGCCCTCCTGAAAGTTCATTGATCCTACGACTACCAAGCCCCTCCAAACGCACAAGGTGCAGGTATTCTTTTACCCGGTCAGAGATCGTACGGGCGTTAAACCTGCGCATTTTCAACGGAAACGCTACATTTTCCGCTGCGGTCATGTGTGGGAATAACGCAAGGCGTTGGAATACCATTCCAATCGAGCGTTTGTTGGGAGCTAATTCCCTAACAGTTTGTCCCTTGATAAAAATTTCGCCCTGATCTGGTTGCTGAAAGCCGGCGATCAGCCTGAGTAAAGTTGTTTTTCCAGAGCCCGAGGGCCCCAAAACTGTGAGAAAGCGGCCCTCCTCCAGTTCAAAACAGACGTTCTTAACGGCATGTACATCACCAAACTGTAAACAGACGTTTGAAGCAGAAACTGCAGGAACTTTATTCAAAATAAGAAATTTGGGCTAGAGTCATTCACTGGCAGTTCAATCCAAGATGTTGTTGTAGGATAATGGAGACAGCCTTCAAATGGACGCGAGATAGCCTCCATCGATTGCCAAACATTGGCCGGTGATATACTTTGCGGCATCACTAACAAGGAAGACAACCGCACCTTTAAGGTCGTTGGCATTGCCAAAGCTGTTCAGCGGGATTTTCTGCAGCATAGCTTCCCGCCAAGCCTGTTCACGATAAAAGGCCTCCGTCAACTCCGTCCGGAAGTAACCTGGCGCAATCGCATTGACTCGAATTTGCTCACTTGCCCATTCCGTTGAGAGCGCACGTGTCATGCCCAATAGTCCCGACTTGGAGGAACCGTAAGGCACTGCCGTTGGCACACCAACATATGATGTCAGGGAACATACATTAACAATGGCACCACCTCTGCTGGAACGAACCATACTGTGAGCAGCAAATTGGGCAGCAAAAAAGGCTCCCTTAAGATTGGTTTCCATGATAGTGTCCCAGGTTTCCTCAGTCAGTTCATAGGAGGGACACACTTGTTCATAGCCTGCATTATTGATGAGGATGTCTACTTCTCCGACCTGCTGAGCAACTGTCTGAAGTCTATTCCTCATTGCGGGTACGTCACGAACATCTAACACTATTTGTCGAAACTCGCCTCCAAAATCGGAGATCCGAGATTGTGTTTCCTCAAGTGCTTTCAAAGAACGGGAGGTGATTACTACTGTTGCACCTGCCTCCGCTAAGCCGATTGCGATTGCCTGGCCAAGTCCTCGACTAGCTCCCGTAACAATTGCATTTTTTCCTGATAGGTCAATGGTGAAACCTTTCACTTAAAAGTCTCCTTACAGAAAAACAATCAAATAGATAAGCATATCTTTAACAATAAAAATCCCTTAACAAAATAGATTTCAATGAAACCACTTGAAAAGATTTTGCGCCCCGAACTCATGGAAATCCCCCCATACAACACGGGGCTTGGGCTGAACGAGGTAAAATCACGTTATGGAATAACTGCAGTTGCAAAACTGTCCTCAAATGAGAATCCAACTGGCCCAGCACCACAGGTTTTAGAATGTCTCTCCCAAGCTAGTTCAGAACTGTATCTTTATCCCGACAGTGAGGCTCTTCTGCTGCGCAAGGCAATTGCTCGACGCTTAAATGTCTCTGAAAAAAGAATAATTTTTGGCAACGGTTCGGAAGAATTAATTTCGATTATCTGTCGAAGTGTTGTCAATCCAGGCGATCGAGTTGTTACTCTCTATCCTTCCTTCCCACTGCATGAAGATTATACCAAGTTGATGGGAGGTTCTGTCGAAAGACTGGCGATAAATGACAAACTCCGGATTGATCTAACCAAACTTATCGAGAGGGCTGCACAACCAGCCAAATTACTCATTTTTGCCAATCCAATGAACCCTAGTGGAAGTTGGCTAAACCCTGAACAACTGAGACAATTGTTTGCAGCCAAGCATCCAGAGACTATGTTGGTACTTGACGAAGCTTATCACGAATACGCAGTTCATGGAAACTACACCAGTGGTCTCGACCTCACAGAACTGATTCCAGGACATTGGGTAGTACTTAGAACATTTTCTAAGAGTTGGGGTCTTGCGGGGCTCCGAATCGGCTTTGGCATATGTAGTTCAACAGAACTTTGCCAAGCACTGGACCGAACGCGCACTCCCTTCAATACCAATCAATTAGCCCAGATAGCTGCGAGAGCCGCCTTGGATCACGAGGATTACATGCTCCACAGTGTTCAACAAACAATCCTACAACGCGAGCGTCTTGCTAAAGAACTCCGATCTCGTGGTTACCAAGTCGGGGAATCTCTCGGGAATTTCTTATTCATCAATATCAATCACTCTTCAATAAAATTTGCAGAAGAACTCCTTAAACTAGGTACAATCGTTAAGCCTTGGCTTCAGCCAGGTTTTGACTCTTTCCTCCGTGTGTCGATTGGCTCACCGGCGGAAAATGAAAAATTTCTGGTGGATCTGGATCAGATAGAGGCTTTTCGATAAAGAGATTGGCTCAGCAACTTTGTGAATCCATTTTTTTCAAGATATTTGCAAAAATTTCCAGTTTAACCATACTTTTCCAGTTATGCCTTTTTATTTTTGACGAATGTAGCGATCCCCAAACTGCTTTAGCTCATCAATACTAGGCACACCCATCAACTTCATTGTGATTGAAATTTCTTTGGCAAATATCTCAATTGCTTTTTCAACACCCGACCTTCCGTCTGCGGCAAGTCCAAACGCATAAGCTCGACCCAACAGCACTCCACTAGCGCCCAAAGCTAGAGCAATTACCACCTCGGAACCACGGCGGAATCCACCATCAATCATCACACAATAATCTTTGCCAACTGCCTTACGAATTTCTGGCAAGATGGAGATCGTCGAATTTGCAAAATCTAATTGTCGGCCACCATGATTCGATACAACAATCGCATCTGCTCCGTGATCTATTGCCTTAATTGCATCATCTGAACTAAGTATACCTTTTATCACCAGTCGTTTTTTCCAAACCTTGCGGAGCCACTTCATATCCTCCCAGATAATTGAAGAATCAAGCCTACCAGAAAGATTGGACGCCTGCTCTAGGATGCCTTTACCAAATTCAGGGTAGTTGGCCAACGCCTCTACACTTGGAATTCCGGATTGCCACATATCCCAGCACCAAAGTGGGCGCTGCATCATTGAAAATACCAGTGTTGGGTTAAGGCGCCTAACCGCCCGAAATCCATTACGGACATCTCTTTCACGTACAGACGTTACTGCGGTATCAGCGGTATAAAATAGAGTCTCAACTTCTGCATCTTCAGCTGATTCCACTAACTTTTCGACAAAGGATCGCTGGCAATCCATGTAGAGTTGGAATTGGAGTGTGCCTCCAACCTCCCTCTGCAGAGTCGCTAAACTGGCAATAGAAAAGGTTGAAAGACACAAAGGAATACCTTTTTCCTTGGCGGCTTCTGCGCAAAGGATTTCTCCCCGACCACGATAAAGTCCTAAGAAGCCAACCGGTCCGAGCATGATAGGAAATGTGTACCTAGTTCCAAGAAACTCACAACTCAAGTCTGGCATACCCTTTAATGCTAAAACTCTCTGAATTAGGCACCAATTGTCAAAATCCTCATGATTACGCAGTGCCGTAGTGTCTGAAAACGCCGCCCCATCAATGTAGTCAAAAAATATTTTGGGTAATCGACGCTTTGCGTGCTTTCTCAGATCTTCGACATTCACAATTGCTGTCAACTTATTCTCCTTTTACAGTTAATAAAATTGTTAATATCTGCTGGATAATCTGATGCTAGGATGAAAAATTTGGTAAGCTACTAAGTAAATAAAAATGGTAGAAATGATGTTGACAATCAAGAAAGTAAATCACCATGATTTTCTTAACGCTGCGAAGAAACTCCACAGAGAGTCCTTGATTTATTGTCAGTTACGATCACCATTATTGGATGGGTTGTATCCCTTCAATCACAACGAGGTATTCAGACACATCAAAGTTAGAATCTCTGCAGGGTTCCGTTGCCCATCACCAAATGTCTTTTTAAACCAACTCTAATCGATTCAAGTTCCATGTTTCAACCCAAGCATCTATCAATTGCAATTATACTTGGAGGGCTTTTCATCCCCTCTGTTTCCTAGGCAGATAACACTGATGATATCATCAAATATCAGAAGGCAGTCTACACCTCCATGCGAGGACACATCGGAGCAATCTCAAGAATTATCCGCGCTGGCTTGGGAGGCTACAAAGGACACATTACCGATCATGCAGTTGCGATCCAAAACGCAGCGAAGATCATTCCCGCTATGTTTCCAGAAGGATCTGACTTTGGTGATACTGATGCCTTGGAGAGCATCTGGACAGATCAGTCAGGCTTTGAAAAAGCTGCCCAACAACTGGTAGATGCCAGCGGTGAACTGGTGACTGTTTCCCAATCTGGAGACATGAAAGCGATCGGTAGAGCTGTTGGAACTGTTGGAGGAACTTGCAAGAACTGCCACGAAAACTATCGAGCCTCCAATTGAAGCACAGGCTATTTGGCCTGAGTTGCCTGATTTGTCTACTGCTTTTCACCTGTGCCCAGGCTCGCACTCCCAACCCGATTGCTGGAGAGCAGATTTTTCACGCAGCGGGTGGCTGTGGCTGCCACACTGATGTGGAGAATGGAGGCCCACTTCTAGCTGGAGGAAGACCACTTCCCACACCATTTGGGGTTTTCTATGCCAACAATATCACTCCAGATCCAACCACGGGAATTGGCTATTGGAGTGATGAAGACTTCGTTCGTGCTATGCGGGAGGGGATAGGACCAGAAGGTCAGCATTACTTTCCGAGCTTTCCCTACCCTGCATTCTCCAAGATGAGCGAAGAGGATTTATTGCATCTCAAAGACTATCTCTTCAGCCTGCCTCCCATCCAGCAAAACAATCAGCCCCACGAACTGCAATTCCCCTTTAATCCACGTCTTAATGCCTAGTTCTGGAATATTCTCTTCCATGAACCAGAACCCATCACACCCGATCCAAGCCGTTCTGCATCTTTGAACCTTGGTCGCTATCTGACGGAAGCTGTCGCGCACTGTGCAGAATGTCATACCCCTCGAAACCAACTAGGCATGCTTCGATCTGATCTGGCTTATGCCGGCGCCAAGGAGGGGTCCTGAGGGAAAATTGACACCAAACATCGCACCTGACCAAGAGACGGGAATTGGAGGTTGGAACCAGGATGATCTAGTATATGCCCTGCAGACGGGGATGGTACCTAATGGAGATTTTCTTGGTAATTTGATGGGAATGGCAATTGAGCATTGCCAGGAGTTACCCGATGAAGATCTGGAGGCTATCGCTGAATACACCCTTTCATTACCTCCAATCGTCAATCAGGTTCGTGAAAAAAAGGCTAAAAGTACCGATGACTTCGACTAGTAATTCCGTATCCGGAAAACAAGTTAGCATCCACTCCGAATGATATGACCGTCTGGTATAATCGTATCGCAGAGAATCGTTCCTTCCGCCAGATCGATACTAAGCTTAGCACCCTCAAAGTTAGCCCCATCCAAGTTAGAACCGCGGAGTTTGGCAGTTCGCAGATCAGCATTCCAGAATGTGGCACCCCATAGAGTCGCACCCCAAAGATCAGCTTGCCAAAGATCTGACTTATAAAAATCTGCCAGCGTCAGATTGGCTCCCCGAAAACTAACCCAACTGAGATCAGCATTGGGAAGTTTTGCTTTGAGCAGGTTGGCTTTTTCCAAGCTGGCGCGTTCTAACTTTGCTCCTGAGAAATCAACAAGTGTCAGTTCGGTTGCCAGCAGTTCAGCCGTACTCAGATTTGCTGAAGACAAGTCTGCCCCAGAGAGGTTCGCTCCAGATAAAATTGCCCCAGACAAGTCTGCTCGACTCAGATCTGCCGCAATGAGATTGGTTCTGGAAAGGTTTGCTCCAGAAAGATTGGCTCCAGAAAGATTCGAGCGAAACAGTTGCAACTCATCCAAAGTGGCTGCACTGAGGTCACACCGAGGGCAACTACCTGTTGCTTTCAGACGTTCCAAGTCCTCGGTATTATAGGCCCATGCTGACTGAGTAAATCCTCCACAGAGCAAACAAAGCAGAATACCCAGCAGACAAGCCAAAGTTTTGGCAATCATCGCTTTCTCCACAAAAATAATTTGATGCGCTTAGAGAATTGCATTGGCTATATATTAATAGATTTTTTCTGTTTTTATTTTAGTAACTTACAAACTCTAAATTTCAGTGTGCAGCTGTTGTGTAAGTTTTAGCCGCAAAACAATATTCTGAGCAGTCCTTTAACCTATTGATAACATACAGAAGCAAAATTGAACCAAAAAAGTTGTGCAACTTTAGCACCCCATAAATCAACAAGCTAAAGGGCTGAAACCAAATAAATTACTGCTGCTTTTGTGTGTTAACACGTTTTGGCTTTGTCAACTGTGCAGAAATCATATTATCCATCTCGCCCCGTTCAACTGCTGCCTTAAACTGTTTTAGAACAGGTACCAATTCATCTTTACTAGCTAGTTCAACAGCATCCATACCCTTGGAAAGTTCCAAGACCCTGCTGCCATAGCGTACGGTTGACTTTACAGTACCATCCACATCCACACGCCACCAACGCAGTACACGTTTACCCACTTCAACTTCGCGTGGTTCACCACTGTCGTCTGCAACAGTACGTTGACTAATTCGTTTACAGTGGGGATCTTGGGCTAGCTGTATCTGCTCACTTACACCATCAGAAAGCTTGATTCTAAGCTGTAGGATGGGATTGTTTGAGTTGTTTTGCTGATACCGTGTAAGCTCCCGTATTTTCAGTAGTTCCATCGTTGCCTCTTTATTAGTAAGTATTCGCTAGTATTATATTTTCGCTTGTAAAAATATAAAACAAAAATCCGATAGATTAGTGAAAAAATTAGATATTTGTAGCTATAAAGTTTAAAATTTTTATATTGATTTTATTCTAAAAAATCATAATTTTATGGCAAATATTTTCAATTTCAAGTTGATACTATCTATAATATATATTTAAGTTAAATCCTACTTTAGTTAGGTTTTTATTTTCACTAAAACTTCCAAAAATAGTTGGTAAATACTTTCCAGAGAACAATAATTTAGCAAAAAAAATCATTTATCCAACAGAATGTATATTCTATTAGATCTTTGTAGAGGAGAGTTGTTATCCATGAATTTAAAATTTGTAGCAGGAATTACTTTACTCTATCGATAACTTAGTATAAGCTAATTTTTCGTATTTTCGCGATAGGGGGGTTAGTTTTCAGAGGCTGGAAAATTTTCCGAAAAACTAACAAATCCTTCTATGCGGTTGTGTACAATAGAAACTTGGTTCTGGAGCAGAAAAGTTTTTTTGAAAAAAACTGTAGTCCTTCAACTTCTATTCATGCGCAACCAAAAACTGTTTACTTCATTCAGGGGATTGAAATGGAAACTTTGTTAAAACCGGACGATTTTGTAGGTATTTCTTTTTTCGTTGCAACAATGGCAATGATGGCCTCTGCTGTTTTCTTTTTTCTAGAAAGAGACAGTGTAGCTGGAAAATGGAAAACTTCAGTGACTGTAGCAGGTTTGATAACAGGCATAGCGGCAGTCCACTACTTTTACATGAGAGATGTATGGGTTACGACTGGACAGAGCCCTACGGTTTTTCGGTATGTAGACTGGTTACTGACGGTTCCATTACAAATTGTGGAATTTTATTTGATATTGGCAGCAATTGCAGCTGTGCCAATAATACTTTTTTGGAGGCTTCTGGTCTACTCTCTCATCATGCTGATCTTTGGTTATCTGGGTGAAGCTGGTTTTGTAGATGTAACTCTGGGATTTATTCTAGGAATGGTTGGATGGCTTCTAATTCTTTATGAAATCTTTTTCGGTGAAGCTAGTCAAATCAATGCAAATTCTGCAAATACATCTTGTCAAAAAGCTTTCCACGCACTACGCCTTATCGTGACTGTGGGATGGGCTATTTATCCCATTGGTTACTTTTGGGGATATATGCTTGATGGTGCAAATGTAGAAGCTGTAAATATAATTTATAATTATGCTGATCTAATAAACAAGATGGCTTTTGGCTTGGTCATATGGGCAGCAGCTAAACAAGATTCCAAAGTTGAATAATTTTTTGTAAATTATTGACTAATCTTTAATTAGATTGCCAAAGATATTAAAATATTTGTTGGCAATCTAATCTACTTCTTCTGTGTTCAGCCCTGTGCCAGTGAATCTTTGGGTATCTTTTCAGTGAAGCCATACTTTTTACACAATTGCTATACTGTTGCCAAGCAGCCCTTGTTCTTACTTCAGTGCTGACTTCTTGAGTTTCTCCAGTTCTTTTACCTGTTCATCAATCTCTGCTAGTATCAGCATTGTATGCTCTTAAGTGTTGGTTGCGATTTTGAACGGATCGACAGAAGTGTGTGCCGTGAGGAACAGGCTATCCTTAGTGTAAAACAGAAGCACCTACATAACCAACTCAGCATAGCCTGTCAGGCCAACAAACAGCTCTATTCTGCTATAGCTAAACTATGTTGGATTGCGCGTGAGAAATTCACACTTGACTAGATAGTTTGTTGATTTGGCAACGCAGCTTGCGGCCCCACTGCTGTTAGCTGTTGTCGTTGCTGCCTAAACCTATCATCGTCATCCACACCTGCTTGCTTCTGCTTGCCTGAATCTGCTTTTGGCATATCCACGTAGCGTTTCACCCACTTTGTTCTTGGTATGGGTACTGTCTTCTTCACCTGCTTCACTTGAGGTGCTGCCTGTTTGTGTGCACCTGCAATTACGGATTCACTAGTGCTCAGCATCAGCTGCAATATCTCCAAACGCAGTTGCCAATCAGCTTTCTCCGTTTCAATTCGTATCGCCTCCAATGCCTGCTGTATTCCTGTGAGTACATTACTCATCTGTATTCTCCTGCATCCTTAAACCATGTGGAGTAAAATCACTACCCAAAACTGTAAGTACTCCATGCTTTCATTCCGCACACTGAAATTTTTATGCTGCAGGAGCCATTTCATGCTGCTAACCATACAGCTTCTGCCTTGTTGTTTATGT
>PBZZ01000034.1 GCA_002730365.1 Deltaproteobacteria bacterium | reverse complement strand
CATAGGCTCTCAGCCACTCATCCCACTTGCGAATAGCATAAACTGCAGCAGGACCGTTTGCAGCACCACCTTGACTTACGAAAGCACCTACGGGATTAGAGCTACCAGCTTTCATGCGAATTCCCCACTCATCAACAGGTATTCCGTTTGGCTCACCCTTAGAACCAGCGCCCGCCATGGACAACCTCGCATCTGTCATTCTCCAGCCCAAGTCCGGTGCACGCTTTCCATAGTCCATGTGTCCGTAAATCTGCACGCCATCAATGTTCTTCACATCATTCGAGAAAAACTCAGCAATATCTTCATAAGCAGACCAGTTGACTGGAACACCAAGATCATAGCCATACTTCTTTTTGAAGGCTGCTTGTAACTCCGGTCGATCAAACAAATCCTTACGGAACCAGTAAAGGTTGGCAAATTACTGATCAGGCAACTGATACAAATCTCCATCTGGACCCGTTGTAAACTGAACACCCATGAAATCATTGAGATCTAGGGTAGGCGAGGTAACATTCTTACCTTCTCCAGCCATGAAGTCGGTCAGGTTGTAAGCCAGTTGTAATCGGGAGTGGGTTCCAATCAAATCACTGTCGTTCACATACGCATCATAAAGGTTTCGCTTGGTTTGCATCTGGGTCTGGACAGCCTGAACAACTTCTCCTTCTCCAAGCAACTGGTGATTCACTTTGATGCCAGTGATTTCTTCAAATGCTTTTGTCAAAACCTTGGACTCATAGGAATGAGTCGGAATCGTTTCTGACAAAACATTGATCTCCATACCTTTGAACGGCTCAGCTGCTTTGATGAACCATTCCATCTCGGCCATCTGCTCATTTTTGGAAAGGGCTGAGGGCTGAAATTCACTGTTGATCCAGCGTTCTGCCTCTGGCTTTCCAGCCATCGCGGTAAAAGCACTCATCGTCAGCGCTAGCGCTGCGCTCATGAAGAGTTTACTAAATCTCATTATGTTTCTCCTTTAGGGGGGTACGAATTTCAAAATGCCAAAGAAATTTCAGCTTAGCAAAATGCCAGACTGCTTGTATGACACGGGGCCTAACGATGCAATCGAATCTGACTTTTGTCAACTTTTTTTTCTATTGAGCAAAACATGGATTTTGTTCACTCTGAAATCTTTTGCAAAAGAATGAGCGGGGCATGAAGGCAGGCGCAAAAAAAGAAAGTAGTCAGCCAGGAATTTCCTTGACTAACCACTTCTAAAAGTAACAACTAGCGGTTAATACTTTGCTCCAGAAAAGATTTGCTTTCGGGAGTAAGCCAATCTTGTTGATCTTCAATTAGTAGGTTCCATTCCTCCATCAAGAAAGAAGGGGAGGGTTCATTACTGCAGGCTTGACGCATAAACCTGCAAAATTCCTTGAAGTGCAGTGCATCTCGCATAATGATGGTCTCATCTGTAGTTAATATGAATGAGTCACATCCTGTGCTTTCGTCCAGACTGCCATTCCATTGACTGATCGCTTTATCAGATAAAGCTGCATTTTATGTTCCACTGTTTGGAAAAAATCATATGGCTGAAAAGCGAATGACCAAGTTGAACCCACTCATCAAGCCCCCAAATCCTTTGGATCTAGAAGATAATATTTTCATTCCAGAAGATGAGGAAAGTTTCCTGAGGGAGCAACAACTGGATCAATTGAGAGAGGAGCCGAAGCGAACACTTCGGCTTATCAAACGTTGGTTAAGAGAAAGCTAGATGTTCGCAGGACCTAACTGGCAATTCTGACTTCTGGCGCTTTTCTTTCTACTAAGCAAAACACTTTTGTTTTGCTTCGCTCAGTAAATTTCTACTGAGTTCGGAATCCTCGCTCCAAAGCCGCAAAAACCTGATCCAAATTTTTTTCAGAGCCTACTGCAAGTCGTACCAGGTATCTTGAAATCCTGAGTTCTTCGAGTTCTCGGTCGCTAGCCTGATAATGGGCTAGCATTGCATAAGGGCAAACCATCGAGGTGTTTGAACCAAGACCAGGAGCTTTGTGAAGAGGTCGTAGGTCTGCATCATAGAAGCGGCGTATTCCATCAAGGCTATCATTCTGCAGAACAAAGCTAATGAGGCTGCCAGACCCCTTCAACAACTTCTTTACCAATTGATGACTAGAATGGGATGGTAATTGGTTGAAACTCACAGAGCGGACTTTTGGATGAGCTTCCAGAAATTGAGCAACCCGAACTCCATTAGCATTGAAGCGCTCCATCCGTTCAGGAAAATCTTTTATACAGTCAGCCAAGGCTAGGACCTCCCATGGTGACATGAAGTTCTGCCATTCGGACTGAAAAGACTTCAACTGTTCAGACCAATATCCCTGACGAGTCAGTAGGGCCCCTCCCCCGTGCTGGTTGTTTCCACATAGGTATTTTGCCGTGCTGTGGATCACCATGTCTGCTCCCCAAACGAGAGGTTGAGCGTTAGTTGGCCCAGCTAGCGTGTTATCGACAATCACAGGAATTTCAAATCTTTTTGCAGTTTCCTGAATTCTTGGAATATCCGGCAATTCTCCGAGTGGATTCGTGATGCTTTCCGTGACAATCCCAGCAAACGATTCGTCTTTGAGAACATCTTCTAATTGTCCCAGTTCATCGGTATTGAGAAAAAATGGTTCGCCATTTCCTCCCCTCCACTTATCCATCAGTAATAAGGAGTAGGTATCCGTATAGAGTAAACCTATCGCTACAAATCGTTTTGGTTGTTTGCTCTGGCATCGCCTTCTTGTCAACTCCATCGCAGTCGCGACTGCATTCATACCTGAAGGAAATAGAAAACATTTGTCTGCCTGTTCCCACTCGATCAGTTGATCACAGATTTTTTCGGTAGCTTTTAAAATGGATGAAGTCGGGACTGCTTCATTATTTTTCCAAGCAGCGATGTTTCTGACTGAAAGCAAAGCTCCTCTTCGCTTTCGCAATTGGAAGAGTCCCTCCATCAGATCACAGTGCTGGCCTAGGACAACCCCACCTGGTGTTCCCATTTTTTCCGTACTCCCAACCCAAAACTCGTTTTCTTGATGGATTGGCAACGGCACAAAAGACTGAGTTGAATACCAGACAATCTGGTCATGCTTAGCATACTGATCTTCCTCTAGCCATTCGTTTCTTTCATCAGCACAGGAATTAGGAAGAATCCAGAGTCGCGGTTCTATCGGATCAGGCCCGACAGATTTCCATTCTCTCAGCCAGGAAGGTAGAGGCTCAGATAATTTCCAGGCAATGCTTAGATTCGGTTGTTTTGTTAGTAGGAAATCGATCAACTCACGCAAGGCACTTTGCACAGAAACAAAGGTCAGAGCTCGTGCAACCTTGTGCTTCCGTTGGAGGGATTGCTGCCACTCATACAAAGCAGGGCGGTCCACCATTCGGTAGTAACCCCAACTCAGGCGATAGCGATTTTCTTCATAGTCTATGACTGTCTGCAAGTCTGGCATTTCTGCAGTGGTGCCATAGTGTTGACCACCAACTGGCTCTAAAAAGCGAACAGGTCTAGAGTCTTGCTTAGCAGAGGCAGAAGAATACGTTGCCATTTTACAAAAAATTTACGGGATCAGCGCAGTTGACTGCGCAACTCATCAAGGAATTGCCGATGGGACGCTCGTATTCTGAAAACCAGACGGATTTGTCTGATTGCCAATAACAAAAACAAGAGGCTTAAGCATCCCACGAGGGAAAGGGACAGCAGGGGAGGAAAGCTCAACAGCCAATCGCTCAATGCTTGAAAATGGCTCATGTAGCTACAGGTTCGTTGTTTTTAAAATGAATGGCATTTTGCTTAGCATCCAACTCAGCCCATTGTCCTAATAAAAGCGGATGATTGATCTCTCCGTGCCCATGAGGCAGGCCTGTTGCCATTGGAAGATTCAAAACGCCGAGCACGTCTAGCAAAATATCCTTAACTTGCTCCGGGGTACCACATTCTACGAATTCACCAAAAATAAAGGCCCGGACTTTTTCAAATTGACCACTTTGTCGCATCTGGGTCAGCATTCGATCCAAACGATAAGGCGCTTCGTAAACTTCCTCAAGAAAAAGAATTGAATCCGCTAAATCGACTTGGGCTTCAGTTCCCAAGGCTGAAAGGATTACAGAGAGGCAACCACCACTGAGTCTTCCTTTCACAGATGCCGCATTCTGCAAGAATTGGACAGGAGTGGAGGGGGATTCTGATTTGAACAAGACGCCCCTCAGGGCTTCGCGATTCTTGTCTGCCCGGGGACCCCCAACAAACTGGGGAGAAGCCAGTGTGGGTCCATGACAAACCAGCCAATCCGTGTGGCGTTGGAGGTAGTGAAGTAGTAGGGAACAGTCGCTGAACCCGACGATCCATTTTGGTTTTTGGTGCCAGGAAGTTGGCTGAAGCAATGGTATTAGTCGAGCAACTCCATAACCTCCTCTGATGCAGAAGACTGCCCGAACTTTCTCATCTTCGAGTTGTTGCTGAAATTCTGCAGCCCGTTCTTGATCAGTACCTGCCAGATGCAAATGTGAACGGGTCAGTTCAGGAGTATAGGCTACTTGAAGACCCCAATCATCCTCCAAGATTTGAAAGGCTTGCTCAGCTAAGCGCTGTTGCTCCGATCTTAGTTGAGAAGAAGGTGCCACAACCGCCACGGCATCTCCTGGCTGCAGCGGGAGTGGACGTATCATCTCAAGTTTTGTTCGTACCGCGAGCCATCACTAGTTTCCCAGAGCGGACCATTTCCTTAAGGCCAATAGTATTGAAGAGTTTTTCCATAGCATCGATTTTCGAAGACGATCCCGTGGACTCGACAATTAGCGATTGGTCCGTAATATCTACAATTTTGGCCCTAAACACATCAACAATCTGTAAGACCTCCGATCGCTTCTCCGGACCAATCAACAATTTAAAGATGGCTAATTCTCGTTCAACAGATTGCTTTGGATCGTGATGACTAGCGTGAACAACATCTACTAGCTTATTTAACTGACGTAGAATCTGGTCAAGCGTTTCAGGACCACCCTGAACAACCACTGTTATTCGAGAGAACTGATGATCTACAGCTGGTGAAACTACCAGAGAATCGATGTTATACCCTCTTCTCGCAAAAGTTTGCGAGAGGCGCATCAAAACACCCGGTTTGTTATTGACGTAAATACTAATCGTAAATTCTTCCATTGCTTTTCTTCAAAGAGAGGCTGCGTTGAATCTAAAGATTGCCTTCAATCAAAAGATTTTGATCGTTTGTTTGTTTCAGTACAAACAACACGAATTTCAAATACCTCTCAGGTGCTTCCTACAGGCTTTTCAAGTTTACGGTCCTTTGGCTTCTCAATTAGCATGTCCTTTACGGCTGCTCCTGCTGGAATCATTGGGAAGACGTTGTCTTCTTTTACAACCTCAGCGTGGATAATGCAGGGCCCATCGTTGTAGGCAAGTGCCTTTTTTAATACCTTGGTGACATCTCCAGCACGTCGAATTCTAAATCCTTTCACACCATAGGCTTCACCTAGTTTAACAAAGTCAGGATTTCCCTCCAGCTCACATCCACTCAGTCGCTGGTCAAAGAAAAGCTCTTGCCATTGACGAATCATTCCCAGATAGCGATTATCAATGATTAAAATTTTGACAGGTACTCTCTGGAGAGCGGCAGTAGAGAGTTCCGCAAGCGTCATTTGGAAGCCACCATCTCCTACGACAGCTACTACCAAATCATTGGGACACCCCAACTGAGCCCCAATCGCGGCTGGGAATCCATAGCCCATAGTCCCTGCACCCCCACTGGAAAGCCATTGACGTTCACGTGAGCTTTTACAGAACTGGGCTGCCCACATCTGATGTTGGCCAACATCAGTGCTGATGATGCCTCTGGATTCAGAGAGACGATCCAACTCATCCAACACATACTGTGCTCGTAATCCTCCACGCTTGGGATACTTAAGTGGATACTTCTTTTTCCAAGATGCAACCGATTTCAGCCAGGGGCCTGAATCTAATTTGTGAACATGAGGAATCAACTCCTGCAATACCAAGCGCGCATCTCCGTTGATAGACACATCAGGCTGGATAATTTTGCCGAATTCTGCAGGATCAATGTCAATATGAATCTTACTCGCAGTTGGGCAGA
This sequence comes from Deltaproteobacteria bacterium, assembly GCA_002730365.1. The sequence continues at coordinate 11,884 of PBZZ01000034.1, read as the reverse complement.
ATTCACTCACTTTCCCAGTAATACGATCATCCCAACGGGCTCCGATGGCCATGATCATGTCACAGCCAACAACCGCCTTATTTGCGTAAGCGGTCCCATGCATACCAAGCATACCAACAGACAATTCGTGAGTCTCTGGGAAGGCACCTTTCCCCAATAGAGTTGTCGTGACAGGTGCTTGAATCTTTTCTGCCAATTCTAAAACTTCTTGAGCGGCGCCAGCCCCAACAGCGCCAGCCCCTACGTATAGAAGTGGACGCCTGGATTCCATGATAATATCAGCAGCCCGAACGATATCGTCTACATTGCCTTTCATCGGGACTTCGTATCCGGGTAAATCAATGTTTTCTGGGAAATTCGACGTGCATTCTGCTGATACAACATCTTTTGGTAAATCAATCAGTACGGGACCAGGTCGACCGGTAGTTGCCAGGTGGAAAGCCTCCTTCACGACTTTCGGAAGTTCATTGACGTCTTTCACCAGGTAGCTGTGCTTCACAACGGGCATTGTCACACCGAAGATGTCAGCTTCCTGAAAAGCATCCTTGCCCAAGTTGGGTGTAATCGTTTGGCCGGTCAACACGATGAGCGGAATAGAGTCCATCTGTGCAGTTAAAAGTCCGGTCACGGTGTTGGTCGCCCCAGGGCCTGAGGTGACGAGTACGACCCCTGGCTTCCCCGTAGCCCGAGCATACCCATCAGCCATGTGGGTCCCCCCTTGTTCGTGGCGCACCAAGACTAGTTCTAGCTCAGGAGCATCTAGCAAAGCATCAAAAATTGGCATACATGCTCCACCCGGATAGCCAAATATATATTTGACACCCTCTTTTCTCAGAGCCTCCACAACAACTTGGGCACCATTCATTCTGAACTCCTCTGATTTGATAATTGCAAGTTATCCTCCCAAGTTAGTGAATCTCTTGTAGGAGTACAAGCCAAAAGCCTACATTTATAAATTTTTCAGGCTTGTAGAGTTCTTAGATGAATTACATGACAATATTCTCGGAAATTTTCCGACTTCAGCTAGCCTTTTCATCAACAGACGGCCAACTTTTTCTATTATTTACTGATTATTTATTTTTTGAATACACAATATCTGATGAGTTTTTCTCTGCTCAACTAATCGAACACACCCCAATTATTTATCTTCAGAGATCTTTTCACCCTATCGAGACCGTGATAACCTTTGATTCAAAGTTACTGAACTTCCACCTAACCATTTGCAAATGGAATTGACTCCCGCTGAAAAACTACTGAAAGAAGTCAATCTCAGCCTAACTCGCCAAAGAGTGGCCGTCCTTGAACTCTTCTTAAAAGAAGAACATCCGATGACACCTCATGAGGTGCGGGAAATACTCGAGGATCAGGAACATGTTGACCAGGTAACCATTTATCGAGTGCTTGAAGCACTGGTCAGAACCCGACTACTGACTCAGGTTCCCTCCACGGATCGGAACAGCTACTACTGTCTGGCAGAACGGCTGCAGGGCCTTCACGCACATCTTTACTGTAACTTATGTCGTCGAATGCTTTGCGTAGAATCACCTCTTGCGGCCAAAACAGAACGCGGCGCAGAGCTACATGTTGTGCTAAATGGAACCTGTACTAAATGTGATCAAGAAGTTCCAGATACCAACATCTGAATTCACTGTAAGTTCAAGATCAAAGAAAACCAGTTGATCTCTCCTCAGTTGTTGTAGACATCCATTCAAATTGTACATTGAATACCAGAACGGCAGTTTCCTCAGATCTTAAGACCCTCTCCATTCCCCTTGAATGCTCTCCCATTCGGAATCTTCATGAAAACTGACCAGAACCAGGTTTGGGGTAGCCACCTTCAAAGCAGTCCGGCTGAAGAAAATGTTCTGTTTTGTGCTGGCCGTGATGTTCAGCCGCTGCCAATGGCAGATATGGCTTTGCTACCTTACGATCTATGGACCAATCGAGCCCACGCGATCATGTGGTATGAAGAAGGAGTGCTGCCCAAAGACGTTCTAACAAAAATTCTCAGAGGACTTAGTCAACTGGAAGAGAATTTTCGGAACGGTGACTTTGAGTTGGATCCAAAACTTGAGGATGTACATATCAACGTGGAAGCATTCGTGACCAGGCAGCAAGGAGAAGAGGTCGGTGGGTGGATGCATATCGGAAGAAGTCGCAATGATCAGGCAGCATGCGACACGAGACTTTTTCTCCGTGATGCACTCCTGAGACAGTCTAAAAGTCTAGAAACGTTAATCAGAACACTTTTGACTCAGGCTGTAGAGCATACCGAAACAGTTATGCCGGGGCTAACACATTACCAACCTGGTATGTTGACTTCATGGGGGCACTGGCTCTGTTCCCATGCACAAGCGCTATTGAGAGATCTGGAACGAGTCAAATTTCTACTCCTCCCAATCAATCGGAACCCATTGGGGGCGGCTGCTTCCTTTGGTACCTCTTGGTGTCCAAATCGAAACCGTACTACTGAATTGTTAGCTTTCTCTGAGCCAGAACTCAACACACTCGACTGTATCAGTGCTCGTGGTGAATTGGAGGGTCAGGTTGCACAGGGTTACTCGGTAATGATGAATCATCTTAGTCTACTTNCTCAAGACCTGATCTTCCTGAGTCATCCTTACATNAGTATGCTGCGTTTGCCCGAAGCATTNGTAACAGGTTCTTCCATCATGCCACAGAAGAAAAATCCNGATTTTGCAGAAGTCATAAANGGGAAGACAGCACTTGCTCACGGACTTCTTCAATCGTTGTTAGGNGTCTCCAAGGGGATNGTCAGTGGNTACAATCGAGATAGCCAGGTTTGTAAGTATCTCGTGATGGACGTAATCCGAGAATGTGAGCCAGCNCCNAACATTCTCTCTGGAGTGATGTCTGAATTNGAAGTTCGCAAAAAGGTAATGTGGAACCGCTGCAACGAGGGATTTATGAATGCTGTCGATCTAGCTGACTCTCTCTCGAGGAATCATGGAATCCCGTTCCGAAAGTGCTACCACCTGCTCGCCAAGGCTGTTCGACTCTCTTCACCATCTGAATCCATTACAAAAGAAGCGCTTCAGTCTACTCTGGATGATGAGAAATCGGGGATTACTTTCTCTGATGAGGACTTTGCTGCGCTGCAAAGCCCAATTGCGATATTAACCAAGCGGGATCATCTCGGAAGCCCTGCTCCAGAAAGAGTGCGTGAGCAGATAGAATTTATGAAATCCAGATTAGTAAAAGATTTGGTGGCCATCAGGCAAGTGATGGCCAATTGTGAAAAAGCCCAAACCATCTGCAAGAATTATCAGGCCTGAATTAGCTCCGATAGAATTCAATTAAGTTCTCTACTACGTATTCCTGCATTTCAGCGGTTAACCCTGGGTAAATCGGTAGGGCTAACACTTCTCGTGCGGCTCTATCAGATTCTGGCAGGCTTCCCGGACGATAGCCAAGATCTGCAAAACACTCCTGTCGATGAAAAGGAACAGGATAGTAAATTTCGGTGGCTATTCCTCTTTCCAGAAGAAACTTTCTGAGTTCTTCTCTCCGCTGCACACGGACCGTGTACTGATTGTAAATGTGATGATTGAGCAGATTGTCATCCTGATAGACAGCAGCAGGACACACGACTTCTTCTAATTGCGCCTCGCCAAGCAACTGATTGTACTGCGCAGCATTTTGACGACGTTGCTCGTGCCAAGCTTCGAGGCGTTGTAGCTTGATACGCAGTACGCAGGCCTGAATCGGATCCATTCTGAAATTCCCACCGATCACCTTGTGATAGTATTTCGGTTCTGCACCATGGACACGCTTGATGTGAAGCTGATGGTGTAATTCAGCATCGTTCGTGGTTACCATCCCACCGTCCCCAACTCCCCCAAGGTTTTTGGATGGGAAGAAGGACATGCAACCAACGTTACACATAGATCCTGCTCTCCGAGCTTCACCATTCAATCGATACTCTGCTCCAATGGCCTGGGCCGCATCTTCGACTAAAGCTATTCCAAATCGCTGCGCAACGTCAAGAATGGCCTGCATATCCGCACACTGTCCAAAAAGATGGACGGGGATCACAGCTTTCACCTTCACCAGTTCCTCCTCGGTGTAACCCTCTAATTTTTCTTCTAAATGTTTTGGGCAGAGATTGAAGGTTGTAGGATCAATTTCAAGAAAAACAGGTTCTGCATTCAGACGCGAAACGACCCCTGCAGTCGCAAAAAAAGAAAAATCTGGAACCAGTACTTTGTCTCCTGGACCAATATTGAGGGACATCAGGGCAAGCAGCAAAGCGTCTGTTCCTGAAGAGACACCCAGAGCATATTTGCAGCCACTGTATTCAGCCACCGCTTCTTCAAACTTTTCTAACTCAGGTCCCATGATGTAGCGAGTTGAGTCAATCACATCCGTGACAGCAGCGATTATTTCATCCCGTAAGCCTTCATGCTGAGGGCGTAAATCAAGAAGAGGAACTTGCATCAATGCTCTTTCGTATATCAGGTGGAAGTTTCTTTGGAGTGAGTAAGAAAGTTAAAGATTTTGCTTGCAGAAAAAATTCCAGAGTCGGCAGAGGAAATTTAAATTCAACAAGTTGCAATGGCACTCAAATTTGAGTGTTTAAAGAAGTCTTAGTTGACTACTTTTGTTTCTTCAGATTCAATCACTTGAACGAATCCCAGGTAGCGTTGAGTCCCTACACGTTGAACTGGGCTACCCTGAACTCGTAATTGTAAGCGACCTCCATTGGGCAAGAGATAGCAATGATTCAAAGTAAATGGCTTACCCTTCTCGATCGCCTGTTGCCATTGACTACGAACTTTTTCCTGTTCACTTTCTGGCACGCGGTCCAAGTAAGCCTGAAAAAAATTCGTTGAACTCGTTGAGGGATGAATATTCAGAAGTGTGAAGAGATGAGGTGAGCAGAAGATTTGCCCTTCTTCCCATTGCCAATCACCCAAACTTGCCAGTTGTTGTGCCTGTAACAACCGATACTCACGTTCCTGAAGTTTCTGGAGTTCCTCCTGACGTTGCAGCGTCACATTTTCAAGCACGACCTGACAGCCTCCAATTCTACCGTCTTCTGTGGGAGCAAGGGCAAAGCCGTGAGCAACTACAATTTGCTCATCGCGTAACTTCCATTCTTCTCGTTGAGCTTCGGAATTTCGAAGTACCCGATCAAAGAAGCGCCGAGAGTTTTCTTGAGAATACCGATGCAGGAAAAGCGACATAGGCATCCTTTCAGGATGTAAATCTGGGTTTGCTTGTGCAAGCAAGTTGGCAGCCCGGTGGTTCAACTCTAGAATTCGTGATGACTCGTTGAGAACGAGGCATGGGAGAGGTGAATTACGAAAGAGGGCTTGGTAGCGTGAACGTGATTCTTCCAAGGAATAGCGAATTTCCAGCAGTTCTTCGTTCTGTACGCGCAACTCTTCCTGATGAATTCTAAGTTCCTGTAGCAACTCCTGTGGATTGGGAGTTTCGCTGTCTTGCCCAGAAAATTCTAGTAAGGTCTGGTCTTCGGATTCCTGCCAATTTTTCTGCAAAAGCGAGTTGTTCCACTTTCGCATTTTGTCCATTCTCTGACCCAAGCGTGCATTTTCCAGCTTGAGTTGTTCAATCTCCAATAGCAACTCTTGCTTGTCTTTTATTTCATCCATGCTCTACTCCGAGTTGAAATACAATAACTAGTTTGGCAAGCGTTTAGAATAATTCAACGTTGAAGATTCAATCAAATAATATTTAGTTGTGATATCAACGGGTTTGCCAGCGCAATCCTAGCTCNGTACTATAGCCAACCGATCGAGCAGCAACTTTTCCTGCGGGATCAACAACGTAGTATGTTGGGAANGNTCCCACGTGATAATTTGCTGCCATCTCTTGATCACCAAAAAGAACAGGATACTTCAATTGATGCCGCTGTAAGAATACATCAACCTCTTCTAGGCTTTGATAGGAGAGAGCAACCAACCAGATCAACAATTCTCCCTCTCCCTGCTTTGGCTGCAAACCTTCCAAATTACCGATACTGAAATGGCAAACCGTACACCACGGAGCGAAGAAATAAAGCAGAAGCGTCTTTCCTTTTGCATCATATAAACTGTATGTTTGTCCATCTCTGGCAAAGAGTCGAAATTGTGGGGCAAGTTCTTTCTCAGGTACCAGATCACGGGCCTGCCAAGTAGTCACTCCCCAAAAGATCAAGCCTGCCAATAGCAACGTCCGTAAATAACCGGCCATTCTGCCAGCCCAGGTTACCCAGCCTTTTTTGAGTTTCATCCCAACCCAAACTTTATGCAGTTAGTCACCAACCCGAAAATTCGTAACTTAGCCATTATTGCACATGTTGACCATGGCAAAACCACACTTGTCGATCAGATGTTTCGTCAAAGCGGATTGTTCCGTGAAAACCAAGAAATCAGTGACCGCCTGATGGACTCCATGGACCTGGAAAAGGAACGTGGAATCACGATTTCTGCCAAGAATTGCTCCATTGAATGGAAAGGCACCAAAATTAACATTCTTGATACTCCAGGACACGCAGATTTTGGGGGAGAAGTTGAAAGAGCTCTGACCATGGTCGATGGTGCAATTTTACTTGTCGATGCTTCTGAAGGCCCCCTGCCTCAAACCCGATTTGTCTTGAAAAAAGCTCTTGAAAACCGATTACAAGTTATGGTTGTCGTCAATAAAATTGATCGACAAGATGCCCGTCCAGATGAAGTCCTAAATGAAGTCTATGACTTATTTATTGATCTGGAAGCCGATGATGAGCAAATTGACTTTCCAGTATTTTATGCCATTGGACGCGAAGGCATTGCAAAAACCTCTTTGGACGCTGATTCAAATACACTTGAACCTTTATTAGATGGAGTCGTGGAGCATGTACCACCTCCACGTTTCAAGGAAGAAGCTCCTTTTCAGATGTTGGTTGCTGATCTGGGTTATTCTGAATTTTTGGGACGCCTCGCAGTCGGTCGGGTAATGAATGGGCAGGTACAACGCAACGAACCTCTTGTCTGCCTGGGTGAGACAGGAACCAAGGCCCTGCGTGCCACGAAGTTGCAGGTATATCGTGGAACTACTATGGCAGAAATCGGCGAAATTGAGGCAGGAGATATTCTGGTTCTCGCTGGAGTGGAGGACGTTCATATTGGTGACACAATCTGTCATGCGGAAAGCCCACAGGCGCTCCCACGGCTGCGAATTGACGAACCCACAGTATCCATGAGATTCTTCACAAACACCTCCCCACTTTCTGGGCGAGAAGGGAAGTTTGTTCAGTCCACAAAACTTCAAGAAAGATTACTTCGGGAAACTCTCAGCAATGTGTCCTTGCAAGTAGAAGACACTGATGATGCCGAATGTTTCCTGGTCAAAGGGCGTGGTGAACTGCAAATGTCGATTCTGATCGAAACCATGCGCCGGGAAGGGTTCGAGCTTTCCGTAGGGCGCCCAGAGGTCATCTGTCGACGCGAGGGGACTCAGCTACTGGAACCCATTGAAGAGGTCTACATTGATTGTGGAGAGGATTTTCTGGGAATTGTTTCTGAAAAATTGTCGCTACGTAAAGGGAGAATGGTCAATTTGGTAAATCATGGCACGGGCCGGATCCGAGCTCAGTTTCAGGTTCCCTCTCGAGGACTGATCGGATACCGCAGTGAGTTTCTGACGGATACTCGCGGTACCGGTATTCTCAACTCCATGCTACTCGGCTATGAGCCCCATCGTGGAGCTTTACCAACTCGGTTGACGGGGTCGTTAGTTGCAGACCGAAGTGGAAAATCAGTAGCTTATGCACTGTTTAATTTGGAACCTAGGGGGCGACTTTTTCTCGGACCAGGTGTCGAAGTTTATGAAGGGATGATCATTGGTGAACACAATCGAAATAGCGATTTGAACGTGAACCCCTGTAAAGAGAAAAAACTGACAAATGTAAGGGCATCTGGGAAAGACGAGAATACTGTTCTGACTCCTGTGCTTCCGCTTACGCTGGAACAAGCCATTGAGTTCATTGTTGATGACGAAGTAGTGGAAGTGACTCCGAAAAGCATTCGTCCTCGCAAGGTTATTCTCAACCATTCCGCTCGCCAAATTGCTGCTAAACGTAGCACTCCCTGACGAATTTGTTCGACTTTCTTTTCTAATATTTTAAATTGCCACCGGTGAGCATTGGCTCATCGGCTCTCTGGCTTCCGTAAATAGTAAATCAATTTCTTCGCTATCACATTTGACGTTCCCCAGCGGATGACTTTTGGCAACCTTAGACTGGAATCAGTCAACACTAACGTTGCTCTCACTCAATCCCATGGCATTCCATGAGAACTACGCTGGTATGGCTTCGCAACGATCTTCGACTTCATGATCACTTGCCCTTACAGTGTGCTCTGGAGAAGTCCGACCAATTACTGTTGGTCTATTGCCTGCCAGATATCTGGTTCCAATCCACCACCTATGGGTTCCCAAAGATCAATAACATCCGCTTAGAGTTTCTGCTGCAAAGCCTAGAAGACTTAAGGAAGCATGCTCAGGAAAGAGGTGGAGAATTGATCTTTCGAAGGGGTAATCCACCTGAGATTGTTGCAGAGTTGGCAGAGCGTCATCGGGTGGATGTTGTCTTTGCTCATCGTGAACATGCTCCTGAGGAAAAGGGTGATGAAGACAATCTCCGTGAGAAATTACAGGTGCCCTTACGACTCTGTGACGGGAATAGCTTGCTCAAAGAAACCGAACTTCCTTTTTCTCTAGTCGACCTTCCACAAGTTTTCAGTAATTTCCGCAAACAAGTAGAGAAAGAAGTTCAAATCAGTCGTCCCATTCCTGTCCCGAAAATTCTGGCTCCCCATCCTCAGGACTGCCCACCAGGTATCATCCCTAATTTGGAAGATCTGGGTTTTGAGCCTTTCATTCGGGATATTCGCAGCGTCTATCGCTTTGCCGGTGGGGAGACCGCAGCTTTGTCCCGTGTTCAACACTACTTGTGGAAATCGCATGCAATCAAGACCTACAAAGAGACACGCAATGGGATGCTGAAAGCAGACGATTCTGCAAAACTTTCACCCTGGCTAGCTTTGGGTTGTTTATCTCCAAAGCATGTTTATCAGGAGGTTCGACGATACGAGAATGATGTGGTTACCAACGATTCAACATACTGGCTGATATTTGAGCTCTGGTGGCGAGAATACTTTCGCTGGATCACACGACTGCATGGCGAAAAATTATTCCGTTCTGGTGGTTTACGCAACCAATCACCAAGAGTAGAACATTGGGAAAAGTGGCTCGAAGCTTGGTGTCAGGGAGAAACAGGAGTTCCTTTTGTGGACGCACACATGAGGAAGCTCAACGCAACAGGCTACATGTCTAATCGAGGTAGACAAAACGTAGCTAGTTTTCTAGTTAGAGACCTGCAACAGGATTGGCGGTTGGGTGCTGCCTACTTCGAAAGTCGCTTGATTGATTACGATGTTCACAGCAACTGGGGGAACTGGAACTATGTCGCTGGGGTTGGTAACGACCCAAGAGAAGATCGTTACTTCAATTTAGTCACCCAAACCCTGCGGTATGATTCAAATGGAGAATTCATTATTCGCTGGGTTCCTGAATTGCGAGACGTTCCGCCAAAAGAAATTCCACACGTCGTGCAATTTACCCGTCAGCAAAGAGCGAAATATAGGTTGGGAGCCTACCCAGAGCCCATCGTATTTTCCTCAGCCTGGCGTCGTTAAATTGAAGGTGTAGATTTCTTCGGGCTTGTTGTAAGCAAGGTAGATATGAAAAAATAACTAAATTGATTATAATCAACTCTCATACAGTATTTCAGACAGTTCACGATGTCGTTGCAGCTTCAACCACAACCCTCACCGTTTGATTGGCCGAGTGCTCTAGAACACTTGCGCGAGGTGCTACCACGCTGGCAGCATCGCAATCAAAGTCCTATTCTCCAACTCTGTATTCCGATTGCAGAACCAGATCCTCTTGAGTGGCTTCAACATCAAGAAGGAGCTACTCGCGTTTATTGGTCCGACCGAGAACACCATTTCCAACTGGCTGGATTAGGGTCTGCCCTCCAGATAAGAGGCACTACCGATAAGGTGATGCAGAAAGTGTCTGAATGGCAAGAGTTAGTTCCTCCCAACACTGCCTTCCTGGGTGGCATACCTTTCCACACTTCAACCAAGGAAACTGAACAGTGTGGCAACTTTCAACAAGCTGCCTTCACGTTGCCATTTCTAACGGTTCAACAAGACCCTAGTGGTAGTTTTCTCTGGGTGCATCTTGCTCAAAATATTGAAGGCGCTGCGACAGCAAAGGAGCTGTTTGACTTATTGGACCGTTTGAAGTCCTCCTCCAGCCAACGACTATTTGACAGCCAGAGAATCAGTATTGTTGAGAGGAATGACACTCCTAACATAGTTGATTGGAGTCATTCGGTCAAAGCAGCCCTCAGCCAAATTCAAGCCAGTCACTGCGAAAAAATTGTCTTGGCTCGACAATCCCATTTCCAATTGAACGTAAGCCCTGATCCCTTTGATCTTCTGAATCAGCTCCGTCAGCAAGCGCCCCATGCCTACCACTTTGGATGGCAGGATACGCAAGGACCGGCATTTTTGAGCATCACACCTGAAAGATTATTCAAAAGAAAGCGCCAGAATCTAGAAAGCGAGGCTTTGGCGGGTACTAGACCAAGAGGACAGAACGCATATCATGATGAGCAGTTGACCCACGAGTTGTTCCACGACACGAAAGAAGTTCGGGAACATCTTGTTGTTTTGCGCTTCATGGAAGAACGCTTCTCAGAACATTGTAGAGTAGTGGAAAGGCTCTCTCATCTTGAACCCCTGAGACTGAAGCATGTTCAACATTTGCAAAGTCGTCTGCAAGGACGTCTACTGGATGAAGTGACAGATGCTCAGCTTCTTTCCTCGCTACATCCAACACCTGCTGTATGTGGACTGCCCCAAGCAGTATCCCGAACTCAAATCAACAACTTGGAATCATTTGACCGTGGCTGGTACGCAGGTCCTGTTGGTTATGTCAGCAAACAGCGAAGTGAGTTTGCAGTCGGTATTCGTTCCGGAGTATTGGAGCGAAATTCCCTGACAGTGTATACAGGTGCAGGCATTGTTGAAGGTTCTGATCCAGACCGTGAATGGCAAGAGTTAGATCACAAACTCCGTAGCTGGGAAGCCCTGCTCGAAAATCCTTCATGACTCCCAATGAGTATTTGAGCTATTGGTTGATTGAAGAACTAGTGGCTCAGGGCATTACACAATTCTGTATCTCACCTGGTTCTCGATCCACTCCTTTAACCGTTGCTGCTGCGCGACATCCTCACGCAAACACCCAAATTTTTCTGGATGAGAGGGCAGCTGCCTATTTTGCACTCGGTTGGGCTCGTGCTACAGATCAAGCAGCAGCCTTGATTTGCACCTCAGGGACAGCTGGAGCCAATTACTACCCGGCTATAATTGAAGCCAATGTGGAACACCTACCCTTGTTGGCAATTACTGCAGACCGACCACCAGAATTACAGCAAACTGGGGCCAATCAAACAGTTGATCAAAATCGGCTTTTTGGTAGTCATACTCGCTGGTTTTGTGATCCAGGATGCCCAGATCAAACTTTACAAGAGAATACTGTTAAATCATGGGCTGCCCAAGCCGTTCAGCAAAGTGCTTACCCAGATCCAGGTCCAGTTCATCTGAACATTCCTTTTCGTGAACCATTCCTGACTGGTAAACAATTCAGCCTCCCAAGAGTATCCTCACCATATTTTCAAATAGGTGTTCCACGCCAAAAGCTAGCTAAGGAAGATCTACAAGCGCTTAGTCAAATACTGCAAACAGACCTAGGATTGGTCACCCTCGGAGAGCTCCCAGTTCGTGCTCACCACTCTGTAGGGAACTTT
>PBZZ01000033.1 GCA_002730365.1 Deltaproteobacteria bacterium | reverse complement strand
CGTTTACAGCGACTCGCGCCAAGCCAATGATTCGAATTGCAGGCCGCCCCATCTTGGAGAGTATTCTTGATGGGCTGCACAACGCTGGAGTTCATGAGGCCTTAGTCGTAGTACACCATGAGCAGCAGGCTCTGCGAGATCATTTTGGGGATGGAAGCGACTTCGGAATGAGTCTCGAATACGTGGAGCAGTCGGAACTACTAGGTATTGGTCATGCGCTCTCCTGCTGCGAACCCTACCTAAAGCGACAGCCTTTTCTATTAGTCTATGGAGATGTGCTGGCGGATGGAAATCCTGTTCCCCAACTACTACGAGCCTTCGCTGAAACAGGCCGAGAGGTTGCGTTGGTGACCCTGCCTCGCAATTCTAACGAATACGGTAACGTCTACCTAGACAATGAGATGAAGATCCGCCGCTTCATAGAGAAGCCCCAGGGACGCGTGCAAAGCAATTATGTCTTTGCTGGTGGATTTGTTCTGCAGCCGAGAATCTTTGACCTGCTGCGCCAGCATGATCAGAGTATTGAAGCGTGTTACCAATATCTGGTTCAGAGTGAGGGCTTGCATGCAGATCTCTGGGAGGGTACCTGGATTGATGTGATCTACCCGTGGCACATCCTGGAAGCGAACCAGATGATGATGAGTGCCTGGCGCACAGCACATATTCACCAGAGCACTAGATTGGCTGGTAACGTTCAGTTGGAAGGGCCGGTGGTGATCGAGCAAAATGTTGTGATTGAGAGTGGTGCAGTACTCAAGGGTCCGTGCTTCATTGGAGAAGGCTCTTACATTGGAAACAATTCGTTGGTACGAACCTTCAGCGCCATCGGTCCAAACTCAGTAGTCGGTTATGGCTCAGAGCTCAAAAACTGCGTACTTTTTGGAAAGTCTGACTTGGGACGACTCTCTTTCATTGGGGACAGCGTGATCGGGGAAGGAGTTTCGCTTGGTACAGCGCTGACCACGGTGAATCATTTTTCAGATGGAAAAAATATTGTGGTCTCTACTGCCAACGAACCCGTTGATTCGGGCTTGCCCAAACTTGGTGCGTTCATTGGAGATGGAGTGCGCATTGGCGCCCGACAAACACTGGCGCCAGCAACAATAGTTCCAGCAGGTCGCTTCATCGAAGATAATATTTCCCTGCGTGGCCGGGTTCCTGATAATCAGAAGGAATCCTGAAATGTGCGGAATCAGTGGAATGATCAACGCAAAGAATGTGGCCCATCCTCTCTATGCCTCAATTCGCAATCTAGAGTACCGAGGATATGATTCTTGCGGAATGGCACTGCTGGACGCAGGCAAGATCCAGACGCGCAAGAATACCGGGGGGGTGGAAGAGGTTAATCAACGGGAACGTCTCACCCAACTCAGCGGGCGTCTTGGCATTGCCCATACGCGTTGGGCCACTCACGGAGTGGTCAGTCGGGAGAATGCCCACCCGCACCTCTCAACTAACGAGGCTTTTGCAGTTGTGCACAATGGCATCTTCTCAAACTATCAGGACTTGCAAGAGGAACTGGAAGCAGAAGGAGTAACGTTCTGTTCGCAGACGGATACCGAGGTGTTTGTACAATTGATGGCCCGTCACTATCAACGATTACAAAACACTGAGCGTGCGTTTGTAGCGGCATTGGAACAAATGGAAGGCTCTTTTGCGATCGTGATGATTTCAGTGCATGAACCGGATCGGCTCTTCTGTGCAAAGCGCGATTCTCCTCTAATTTTAGGGTTGGGCGAAGGCAGCAACTACGTTGGCTCGGATATCAATGCTTTTCTGGAGTATACACGACGGGCGGTGATTCTGGACGATGACGAATATGTCATTCTGACGCAAGAGAGCTATCAGATTCGCAGTCTGCGTGATGGTCAGCCGGTCGAGAAAGACATACTGCATATTGACTGGGATGCAGAGACAACCCGTAAGGGTGGTTTTGCCCACTACATGCTCAAAGAAATCTTTGATGAACCTCAGACCCTGCGTCAGGCGCTAAAGATTCCAGATAAGGAGATTCGAAAACTAGCTCAAAAATTTGTAGAAGTACCACAGGCCTACCTCGTTGGTGTGGGAACAACCTTCTATGTAGCACAGCTAGGGCAGTATTTTTTCTCACAACTGACGGGGCGCTACTTCCCAGCCATCAGTTCCGACGAATTTATCGATATTGCTGGTGTACAGGCACAGGATTTGGTGCTGGCAATCTCTCAGTCCGGAGAAACCTACGATACCAAGATGGCGCTTAATTTTGCTCGCCAGCGTGGTGCCGAGACAGCAGCAATCGTTAATGTGATGGGGTCCTCGATTGGAATGCAGGTCGATCAGGTCATTATGCAGGGATCTGGACCAGAAATTTGTGTAGTTTCTACCAAAGCTGCGATAGCACAGACCCTGATTTTACTCCGAATCGCTGTGGAAACCGGTTGCCAACAAGGTAGTTTAGATGACCAGCAGATCGATTCTTTCCACACTGCTGTGAATCGTCTGCCAGACTTGATTCAGGACACTCTGAACGAGCAATCTGGCTTTTTGCGAAACATTGCTCGCTCCACCAGTTGGGTCCCTAACTGGCTGTTTCTAGGATGTGGACAGTACTATCCGGTAGCGATGGAGTCTGCTTTGAAGATGAAGGAAATAACCTATCAGCATGCGGAAGGAATGCCGGCAGGATTCCTCAAACATGGTACTCTTTCAATGATTGAGAAGTCAGTTCATTCTCTGTTTTTTGTACCACTCCCGGGGCAACAGGACTTGCATCGACGGACACTGATTGCGATGGAGGAGGTCCGAACGCGAGGTGGCACGTTAGCCGGTTTTGTTTTTGAAGAAGATCGACATGCCCGTGAGGTTCTCGACTACGCAGTCGAACTGCCTACAGTTCATCCCTGGTTGGCGCCTTTACTCCAGATGACCATGGCTCAATTGCTTTCCTACTATGCAGCGCTTGATCTAGGACGTAATATTGACAAGCCTCGCAATCTGGCCAAGTCAGTGACGGTTGGATGAACACCGAAAGTATTCCTACTACGTTTTCTCTCCTGGATTGGCTACAAGAACATGCTCCGGTATTTAGTGAGGGTAGCCTGGTCCCAATTCTACAAAAGTTTGGTTTGCCAGAAAACCAGCCGCTGTATCTGGCAAATCTGGAGCAAATGGATTGGGTTCGTGCCGCTTACAAGAGCTACCAGCGAGCGGGTGCAGACTTTTTCCGTACGAACACAGCTGGTGCCAATGTCCTTGAGCTAACTCAGCAAGGCATTGAAGATCGTGAGGAAGCTATCAATAACAACGGCATGGCCCTGCTCCGTGAAGCCTTGGGACGGGTTGTCAGCGCTGGTTTGTTACGACAGGCTGAGAGTCAGTCAGAGTTGGGTGAACATTTGGCAGAGCGGGTCTATGGGCCTCCAATCGTATATCTTTCAGATACAGGGGCAGATTTGCTCTGGGCAGAAGGCTTTACCCGCCTCGAAGAATTGCAGCAGGTTGCTCGCTTGGCGCGGCGGAGTTTTCAGCGAGATTGTGCGCTGCATCTACGCCTACAACCTGATATTCGGTTGGGCGAGCGACTAGAGGGAATGCTCGAAATGGTTCAGTTGGGACGTACCATTGTCGGGTTGCATGCTTCCGCTCTGCAACCTGGCTTAGCCGAAGATGTCGAACAGCTGGTGGGTGTGTGTGGGGTGGTCAGTGTTGTGCTGGATGAGTTACCGCAGACGGAGCAACGGCCGAGTTCCTGGTTTCAGCGTAAGGCAGAGCAGCTACTTGAGCAGGAAGTAGCAATCTTTGGATTGGGGGCAAACACTACCCCGGAGCATTTGCGCTGGTTGCGTGATTTCCGGGATGGAAGTGAATCGACCTAAGAGGTTGCACTCTTCAGTGCTTCTAAAATCTGTTTGACGTTGGCCCGAACGGTCTTGATGTCCAGGTCCCCGCCATCCTGAAAGTAAGGGTGTGCACTGGGCTCCATACCAATCCGCGTCATGACCTTGGTAATAAAGGCGCGTTCTTCGTCTTCAAACACTCCATCAGCACCAGCCACCAGAGCGAGAGTGTCTACCAAGGCACTTTTGGCTTCATCAGACTGAATTTCTTCCAATAATGCCCCAATTGAGGTCTTAGCTTTTATCGCGGCCTGCTCTTCCTTCGTGACCCCGATCGCCTTGAACAGGGTCATCAATACTTTTTTCTCCGAATCCGCGATATCTCCGTCAGAACGGGCGAGATGGCTGACGATGGAGATGATGTCCAGATACTCTTGACGATTGACGCTCATTTGACCTCACTGTCTGTAGGAAAATTCTTAGATGGAGAGAAATGTTTATATCGAATTTTAATTGTGTCGTAAAGCAGGAATTCCGCCAGCGGGAGTGGAATGTCTCTAGATGAGCGCTATCATCCTGACTGGCCAGTGATGTCAAGGTTGGTTCGTCAAGAGTTTGGCAATCGCTGCGCACGCTGCAAATTATCTGGCGATGAGGATGCTATTGCCCTCCAAGTTCATCATATTGACGAGAATCCAGGCAATAATGCCCTGGAAAATTTAATTCCTCTTTGCAGTCGTTGTCATTTACAGATTGAAAAGGAGGCTCGTCAGCACGCACCCTACCAGCATCAGCAGACAGAACTGTTTGAAGATTCTTCATATTCTAAAGCTCTAGGTGAGCTTCGCAGCAAAGCTCTTGCTCAACAATCTCAACAAAGCACAAAGACCTCTGAGGACTTCGAGCAAGAGGAGTGGGAGTGGGAGCAGGAAAATCATTGAAAATACCTCGAAAGTTTGGTGGTTACTTTGGGTCCTGGAGTTCTACATTACTCACGCTCTTCTTGCTGATAAGTGCAGGTGGAGTCTGGTGGTGGCAACAGCATTCCAAAGATGAGGAGTATGATCTTTCACGAATTGGTAGCGGACGACCAGTTGTAGTCCAGGTGCATGATCCGACATGTGTTGCTTGTCGCCAACTCCAACGCACAGTTGCCAATTTGCAGGTGGAGTTTCGGGCTGACATGGATTTTTTGATTGCAGATTTGAGTCGTCCAGAGGGTCAGGCTTTTGCGAATCAGCAGCAAGTTGGGAGCACTACCCTGATCTTTTTCACGCAGGATGGGCAACGCTTGGGGGTGCTGGAAGGTCTACAGGAACCAGAATTTTTACGAAAGGTGTTCGGCGAACTTCGCTCTTCAAATTAGATCGAGCAACAATGTCATGGCGATGGAAGGAGGAATGACAAGGAGAGAATATCCAATCCAGCGCAGTACAGGCTGAGATAGCCGAGAGAACAGAAAACCCAGGATCATCGGCAGAATCACCAGCAGTAGAATGATTCGCAGCATTTTTAAGAGAGAGATTGGGTCAGCAGAGATTGGATTTCCTGATCCAGCTGCTCTGCACGGAAGGGTTTGTTGAGGGTACTTTGAATTACCATCGCCAGTGCCTGTGTCGCAAATTTTTCGGTAGGAACACCAGAGATCAGCAGGACAGGAATCTTAGCCAGGACAGGATCCTGCTGCATTGACTGGAAGAGATCGGTGCCGTCCATTTCTGGCATATGATAGTCAGTGATGACCAAATCAATAGGTTNGGATCGCAGTAAATTCAAAGCTTCCAAGCCATCAACAGCCATGCAGAGNTTTTGATAGCCAAGCNGTNGCAGTATACGTTCAAGGATGGTTCGGATGAACTNGTAGTNATCCACTAGGAGGATANAGGCATCGTAGTGCATACGGTGCTNAGAAGACGGGCGTTGCCGGAGCAACACCCGGTGGAGGGATTAAACGAACTTGAAGATGGCCCCGAGATCTTCTTGGATCTGGCGAGTAGCATCCCAATGGTCCTTGCCCTTTTGCAGGAAGGCCTCTTTGGTACTCTTGCCCATCTCTTCCTCGAAGACTCTACGGAAGCTCTTCGAAGCAAGGTAGTCCGTCTGGATCACGTAGCGCACACCAGCTTCATAAAGTTCTAGTGCTTCGTCATGAGAGGAGGTAGTTGCAACGAATGGTGTGTCTGGAGCATGCTCGGCCAAGTAGGCTGCAATGCCCAACTCCATTTCCTGTCCCTCAACAAGACAGGAAACGACAACCTTCGCCTTTTCAAAAGCAAACTGCTTCCAGACATCTGGATCTTCCATGTCGGCATAAAGTGGGACAATATTCGAACCCTCTTTTCCGCGGAAGAATTCCGTGATCTCCGGATCTAGGTCCATCAGTAACACCTTCTCGCCTTTCTCTGCGTAGTGTCCTGCAATTTCAGCAGCTAACTCATTGTAAGAGAGAACCACTACGTGATTCTCCAGTGCAAAATCTCCTTCGAGTTCATAGGTGGAGCTTCGCTTGTCAATGAAGCGCAATGAACCACGCAGCATGCTGTAGAGAGTGCCTAGATAGAGGTGACTGATCGCTGCAAAGAACATTGAGAACAAGACAGTCAAGGTGACTAGGGCGAAAACATAGTCGCTGAATAGGCCAGTTTCACGACAGATCAATGCGATGATCAATGAGAATTCTGAGCAGTGATTGATTGTACCACCCAGCAAGAATGCGGGGCGCCCTTTTAGGCGAGTGGCCCAACCGGTGATCAACATGGCGACTGGTTTGAGGACCAATACAATGACTGCAAGCACAATCGACAAGCCGAAGGCACTACCCATCGCTCCAGATTCCAGCGTGACCATACGGAAGCCCAAGGTGAGGAAGAAGAGAATCACCCCAAAAGTCTTCAGTGGGTTGACCTTATCCTCAATTTCCAATTTCTGGGGTATGATTCCGAGGAAGACACCGGCGAAGAAAGCGCCACCTTCCTGGGAGAAACCCAATGTGTCACACACAGCCGCTACCCCCATACAGTAGCCCAGCGCGGTGACGAACATCAGTTCCGGTGACTCACTGAGGAATTTGAAAACCCTCTCCAGAACGTAGCGGGATAGCGAAGACAAGACTGCCATCAGAACTAGCATCTTGATGAACGCCATCCCCATACCCGTAATACCACCACCATCACGCATCTGACCTTCCAGCAGGACAATGGCGACCACAGCGACCAAGTCCTGCAGTAGCATGATTCCACCAGCCAACTGACCGTGAAGCGACCCTTCTGAGCCAGAATAGCTCAGAGCACTCTGGGCCACTAGAGTTGAGGAGAGGGAGAGACAAATGGCAACAAAGAAGAGACCTTCGGTGCCAATGCCATCAATAATGCCAGCCGCTAGTAGCAGCATGACAATCATTACAACCACCAACTGGCCAATACCGTTGTAGAGTACCAGTTTGCTGCGGTTCGTGATCTCTCGCAGGTTGACACTCATTCCAGCCATGAAGAGTAGCAGGACGATACCAATTTCAGCGAAGCCCTCAATCAAAGGGCCATTGGCGATTGCCATGGCTGCTTCACTACCCGCGACCAAACCACCCACAGCGCCAGCCACTACAAAAGCAAGTAGAACGGGCTGATTGAAACGATTTAGGACCATCGAAATCAGCATTGCGCTACCAAGCAGCAAGCCGAGTGACATGATCAAGGCTCCACCGCCTGCCGCATAGGCAGGCGTGGCCATCACGAAGAGTGTGATGAATAGCACTCCCAGGGAAGTACGTAGTTTTTGACAAAGATTCATAGTCATTCTCTCTGCTAGAGGGGTAGAAGAAATCAGACCAAACTGAAAATACTGCCCATGCCTTCTTGGATCTGCTTGGTTTGTTCAAAATGCTCTTTTCCAATTTCTCGGAAGGCATCTTTTGGATCCTTGTCCATTTCCTGAGCAAACAGGTCTCGGAAGCTTTTAGAAGCCAGGTATTCAGTTTGGATAGCGTAACGTACACCTGCCTCATACAACTCGAGCGCTTCTTCGTGTGAGCTGGTCGCT
This sequence comes from Deltaproteobacteria bacterium, assembly GCA_002730365.1. The sequence continues at coordinate 7,294 of PBZZ01000033.1, read as the reverse complement.
GCCAGGAAGGGCACATGGTCGCTTTTCTCATGCAGGTAATGGCAGATGCCGATCTCGGCTTCTTGCCCCTCGTCCAGACAGGAAATCACAATGCGAGCTTTTTCGAAGGCGAAGTGCTCCCAAACATCGGGATCCTGCATGTCTGCGTACTTGGCTACAATATTGGAGTTAGAGTGGTTCTTCTTGAAGTAGTCGGTGATGTCTGGATCAAGGTCCAACAGAAGAACTTTCTGATTATTTTGACTGTAGAAGTCAGCAATCTCCATCGAGAGTTCATTGAAGGAGAGAATGACAACATGATCTTCCATCTCCAATTCTTCATGTTCCTCTTCTTCTTCCATGCTGCGCTTATCCATAAAGAGCAAGCGACTGCGAGCGGCTTGATACATTGGGTCCAGGAACTGGTGACCAAGTGAGGAAAGGAAGAAAGTTAGTAACACCACCAGTGTGACGATGATGAATAGTTCATCGTTGAAGATGCCGAACTGACGACAAAGGACAGCAAGCATCAAGGAAAATTCGGAGCTTTGATTAATAATAGCTCCAATCATGAAAGCTGCTCTTCCTTTCATTTTCGAAACATAACCCAGTAACAGCATCAGTGGAATCGTCAGGATCACCAGATATAGGGTCAACACAACACCGGTGGAGAGCCCGCTAACGATGGCTGCACCGTCAAGGAAAGGCAGGTCGAAGCCAAGGGCGATGAAGAAGAGAATCACTCCAAAAGCTTTCAGAGGTTCTACTTTGTCCTCAATCTCGTGGCGGTAGGGTAGTGCTGCCAGCGTGGCACCAGCGAAGAAGGCGCCGATTCCGGAGGAGAAGCTGACAACCTCACAAAGGCCACCAACGCCCATTCCATAACCCAGAGCTCCAATGAAGAGCAACTCAGAAGAGCGAGCCAAGTACTTGAACATTGCGTTGAGTACGTACTTGGTAAAGAAGTACAGAATGACAATTAGGATCGCCATCTTTAAGAAAATCATGGCAACTTCAAGGCCCAAGGAACCCCCACCTTCACGGCTCGGATCTAAGCTTAGCAGAATTGCCAGGGCAACAACTGCAACAACATCTTGAAGCACCATCAAACCCAGGGCGATCTGTCCGTGCAGGGTTTCCATCTGTCCGGTTTTCTTCAGCGTCCCAATTACTAGAATGGTCGAAGAGAGAGTCAAACAGAGAGCAAAATAGATGAGAGTGGCAAACCAACCATCACCGAAGGTGTCCGCACCAATGCCAATGTAAGCGACTCCAAGTCCCATACTGACAATCAGCAGAAGGGTAATCTGGCCCGCACCGTTGATTAGAACCAACTGCCAACGCTTGATCATGCCCTTGATGTCAACCTCCATTCCGGCCATGAAGAGCAGCAGGATAATTCCAATATCGATGAAGGCACTCATCAGTTCCTTGGAGATCAATTCATCTCCAGCACCAATGGACTTGGCGTAAAATCCACCGATGGCTCCCACACCGATGAAGGCGAGTAGGCTTGACTGCTTGACATAGCTCAGCAGAATGGCGAGTACGGTTGCTCCCAATAGCATCATTCCCAGAGGTACTACCAGGCTGCCCGGCCCGGAGCTTTCTCCACTGCCAGCAGCCCATGTGACTGCCGGTAGGGCAATCATCACAAGGGCGGCCAGGGTCCGCGTGAATCCTCTTTCCAGCATGCGAATCTCCAGCGAAAGGTTGAGGGTTTGCAAAATTCTACAACGGGCCACACTATACTGATAAGTTTTAGGTCCATTCAAGTTTTCTTACAAATAAATCAACAATTTTTTCTGACAACATTATGGTGATGACAAACAATAAGGCAGAAACATCCCAAAATATCCTGAATTCAGCACGCGGTTTCCTCAGAATTGAGCAGGATGGACTGAGAGCTCTGGAAGCCCAGTTGGATGAGCATTTTGTTACAGCAGTGGAGTGGCTGCTGGCCTGTCGAGGGAAGGTCGTCGTCACCGGTATGGGCAAAAGCGGGCATATCGGAAGGAAGTTGTCAGCTACCTTGTCGAGTACAGGAACGCCTTCTCTGTTTTTGCATCCTGGGGAGGGAGTTCATGGAGATCTGGGAGTAGTTGCTCGTCAAGATGTGGTGATTATGCTGAGCAACAGCGGCACAACCGAGGAGATACTTCAACTACTTCCCTCCTTGCGATCGATTGGTTGCCAAACAGTTTCAATCACTCGGGATCCGAGCTCACCATTGGCAATGCAGGCGGCTTTGCATATCAGTTGTCAGGTATCGAAAGAGACTTGTCCCTTGTCCCAACTACCAGCATAACGGCGCTGTTGGCCTTAGGAGATGCCCTTGCACTATGTGTAATGGAGCGGAGGCGATTCACNCCAGAACAATTCGCGCTCTATCATCCACAGGGTNTGTTGGGTCGTCGTCTGCTGACTCGAATTGAGGACGTNATGCTTCCCAAGNATCGTCTACCTCTGGTGNCTCCNGATCTCTCCTTGCGTCAGGGAGTGGTTGAATTGGCTCACAAGCGCTTNGGGTTNTTGATCATTGTTGATGAAGACCAAAACTTGCTGGGAGTCTTTAGCAACGGAGATCTNTCGCGATTGCTGGAAGATCCAACACATGATCCACATGTAGATTGGCCTCGGCCTGTTGCTGACTGGATGCGTACAGATCCTCTGACAGTTGCCCATCATAGCATGGCCTTGGCCGCCAAGGAGTTGATGCAGGAAAACTCAGTTTTGACGCTGGTAGTCACCGATTTGGAAAACCGTGTTTGTGGGGCTGTACAACTCTACGATATTCTCCGTGTGGGCATTTGATTCTCCTGCTTTCGATTAGACAGATGGTGGAATTTACTGCTAGCATGAAGTCTTAAATTTTTGTCTAGCCTACCAATCCGTCTTCGCAAAGGAGTCTGTCATGTCCCAAGCCGTGGTAGCGATTGCCGGTGCCACCGGCTTTGTCGGAACCGCAATCCGCAATAGTCTGCTTGAACAGTTTACTGTTCGAGGATTGACACGATCCGCCTACAAACTCTCTCATCCTGATCCGAACGATCCCGTGCAGTGGGTTCATTGCAATGCTTACTCGGCCTCCTCTGTCGAGCAGGCCCTGCAGGGTACGGATTACCTGATCTACTTGATTCACTCGATGGTACCCTCCTCGCGGCTGACCCAGGCATCCTTTCAGGACTTGGATTTGCTCTTGGCTGACAATTTTGCTCAGGGAGCGAAAGCTGCTGGACTGAAACAGATTCTCTATGTGGGGGGGTTGATGCCAAATGATGAGCGTGAAGAGGCATCACAGCATCTCTCCAGTCGCTATGAAGTCGAGCAGGTTTTGCAGGCGTCTGGATTACCAGTCACCGCATTGCGCTGTGGAGTGATCGTGGGTCCAGGAGGCTCTTCTTTGCGGATTCTGATCAATCTTGTGCGCAGATTACCCATAATGGGATTGCCAACCTGGACCTGGTCTCAAACCCAGCCAGTTGCGATTCAAGATGTATTGAAGGCAGTCAAACTGTGTTTAGGAGAGCAAGAGAAGTACTCGGGGTCTTTCGATATTGGTGGTCCTGATCTGATGACCTATAAAGACATGATGCAGATTACTGCTGAAGAGATGGGAAAAAATCGTTGGATGTTTCCATTTCCTTTTGTGACTTTGGGAATCTCCAAGCGGTGGGTTTCCACTATCAGCAACAGTTCACAGGCGCTGGTCAGTCCACTAGTCGACAGTCTGCGTCATGATCTGCGAGCTAAACCGAATCCATTACAGGATCAGCTCGTCAGTTCTGCGGTAACGTTTCGGGAATCGGTATCGGCTTCGATGGACGAGCATGGCTTTCCGCTACAAAATCCACGTCAGGAATTGAAGCGAGAGGACCAGCAGATGATCCGAGAGCAGCGTCGAGTGCGCTCCGTTCAGCGACTGCCATTACCTCCAGGCAGAGATGCCCGTTGGGCTTTAGAGGAATATGTGCGCTGGCTACCTCAATTCCTAAAACCATTTCTACGCTGCGATGTTTTGGAGGACGGGAGGGTGCTCTTCTGTTTGCGGTTTCTCTCCACTCCACTACTAGATTTGCGTTTGCGTCAAGGTGGTGATGAGCATCGTAAGGTGCTTGACATCATTGGAGGATTGCTTGCTGACACACGAGAAAGTCCGGAAGGACGTCTAGAGTTCAGAGAGGTGTTTGATGGCAAGTATGTGATTGCTGCAATTCACGACTTTTGCCCAAGCCTGCCATGGTACATATATAACACAACACAAGCAGCCGTTCATCTGTTTGTGATGAATGCTTTTGAGCGACATCTGGCGAGAATGTGCGAGGCTTCACTAGTTGTTGATACTAACGCTGAGCAATCTGCAGAGTGATGATCTGTCTTTCTTCAGACAGAAGTTGTTTCTTGTTCCTGCAAGGCTGAAAGAACGGCTTGTCCCATCACGGTATCTGCCAGGGATCGAGTCAAATTTCCAAGCCGATCCATTTCTGATTTAAGTACCTGAGGATCTTGCCCTTCCATCCGCTGACGAACAACTTCCATTTGTTGGCGAATTGCAGTGCAGTCTGTCGGAGGCAGTGCTTTTTCTGCAATAGTCCAGTGCATCTCAATCCCCTGTAGAACCCGCTCTGCAGTTTGGCGAAATTCGATCAACTGACGGGCGTCAAAGTCTTCAATCGCATGGTCATAAGACGCTTCTAGCAAGTCATCGATCTCTTGCTGGGTGAGTCCATGGAAAGGGATCACTTCAATAGAGGCATCGGTCTGGCTACGTTTTTCCAGGGCAGAAACACTCAGGATTCCGTTGGCGTCTACCTGGAAAGTGACTTCAACCAAAGGCAACCCCGCTTTCATTGCAGGAATGCCCCTCAATTTGAAGCGCCCGAGGCAACGACAATCACGAACTAGCTCTCTCTCGCCCTGGTAGATATTGATCTCAATAGCAGTCTGGTTATCAACGTGGGTCGTGTAGAGATCCTTGGCTTCCGTTGGCACGGTCGTGTTGGCTGTGATTAATTTGCTGAAGGTTCCTCCAACCGTTTCGATGCCCAGCGCCAGAGGGATCACATCCAGCAGTAGGAAATCTCTTCTTCCGCCTGCTAGTAAGTGCCCCTGGATTCCTGCTCCCAGTGCAACCACCTTGTAGGGGTCAATTGCCACTTGTGGGGCTCGGCCAAAAAACTGTTGTACTTGCTGGCGTACTTCTGGGACCACCGTGGAACCACCGACCAAAACTACTTCATCTAGCTCTTCGACATTCCAGCCTGCCTGATCCAAAGCTTGCTGACAACGTTGTAGTGTTCTTTGGATGACTGTGGCAAATAGTGGTTGAAGTTCGGCCGTTGTGAATGAACCCTGATGAGACCAGGATTGGTCTTCAATTGAAATAGCATACTCTATTTCGTTGCTCTGGCTCAGGCCAATTTTGATTGTCTCTGCAGTTTGACGTAAAACCTGGCGAGCCAGGGGAGAATGAAGCTCTGTGTTTTCAAATTCCTGCTGAATCCGAAGCGTGAGTTCGCCAACGATAGCTTGGTCAAAATCATCTCCTCCCAGACGAGTATCTCCATTGGTAGCAACCACTTTGAAGATTTTTCCAGTCAACTGGAGCAGTGAGATGTCAAAGGTGCCACCACCCAGATCATAGACAGCAATTTTTCCATCCTTACGCTCATCCAAGCCGTAGGCGATCGCTGCTGCAGTGGGTTCATTGAGAATCCGCACAGCTTCCAATCCGGCAAGGCGAGCTGCATCTCTAGTAGCTTGTCGTTGAACATCGTCAAAGTAGGCTGGAACGGTGATTACCGCTTTCTGCAGAATCTCGCCAAGGATTGCTTCTGCTTGATACTTGACTGCCTTGAGAATCTCAGCAGAAATTTCCTGTGGTGTGAAAGCTTGTTCGTCTAGACAGATCAGAACCTGCCCGCGTTCGCCGGATCGTAGTTGGTAGGGAAGTTGAGCTTGTTCGTCAGCAGGAATTTCATCAAGACTGCGTCCCATCAAGCGCTTGATCGAGTGCAGTGTTTGTGTAGGATTTTGTAGACTCCTGATCAGCGCCTCTCGACCTACAAGCCATTTTCCCTCGCGCATCGTCAGTACAGAGGGAATGATTGGAGTTTGTCCAGGTTCAGCAATAACCTCCGGTCCTGCCTGATTGAAGACGGTTGCGGCAAGACTGTTGGTCGTACCAAGGTCTATGCCAATGATACGTTCTGTCATAGATCTGTTTCTGTGGATGTGGATGAACAGCGTTCTAGCAGTCGTAGTAAGTAACGCTCAGCATTCAGCTGTTGCTGGATTTGTTTGCAGAACGTGGTGTCAGGTGTATTCTCTTTCAGTTCTACCAGTTGCTGTTGATAATTGTATCGCAGGTCATTCAGACGCTGCAGAAAATCTGCGCGTTTCGTTGCCAGTGCTTGTTGATCTTTGGCCTCCAGCAATTCCTCCAATTCTTCTTGCAAGGCAAACATCTCCTGCAAAAATCCAGTCGGCAGGTCGCGCTCATGAGTAGGTGTCTTTGCTTTCCAAACCTCTATGAGGTACTGGGCGCGTGCTGTTGGGTCTTGTAAGGTCTGCCATGCCTGATTGAGCCGAGCAGATAAGCCCTCACTGAGTCGTCGCTCGGCAGCTGATGCTGTCGTAAAGAAATCGGGGTGCAACTCGGCAGCAAGCTCGTGGTAACTCTGTTCCAAAGATTTTAAATCCACATCATAGCGCGGTGGTAGACCGAAAACCAAAAAATCATCGGCCTGTAAACCACTGGACTGTAGCTGCTGGCAGGCACTACACCAGAGCGCACTCTGCAAAGGTTTTTGACAGTGAGAACAAAACGGCATGGAGGGGATCAGGGAAGAGATCTGGTGTGGCTGAGGAGACTCACAAGAGGAGTCTCCTTCAAAATACAGTCAGGCGGCGGGAGATTCTTGAGAAGCGTCTTGTCGCTTACGATAGTCCTGAATAGCAGCCTTGATCGCATCTTCGGCCAGCACAGAGCAGTGGATTTTGACGGGAGGTAGGGAAAGTTCTTTCACGATCTCGGTGTTCTGAATCGCTAGTGCTTCGTCCAATGTCTTACCTTTGACCCATTCAGTGGCTAGACTGGAACTGGCAATTGCAGAACCACAACCGAAGGTCTTAAATTTCGCATCGACAATCTTTTCGTTTTCTACCTTGATTTGCAGTTTCATTACGTCTCCACACTCGGGCGCCCCGACTAGTCCAGTACCAACCTGGTCATCGCTCTTCGTGAAACTGCCTACGTTGCGTGGATCATTGTAGTGGTCAATTACTTTTTCACTGTAAGCCATTTTGAATCTCT
>PBZZ01000032.1 GCA_002730365.1 Deltaproteobacteria bacterium | reverse complement strand
GCCCAACAAGAAAAATATTTTCAGATTTTTAAATACAATCTCGACACCGATCAGATTCAACAACTTACCTTTGGACCGTTTAATTCAGAGCAGCCTGACTGGTCTCCAAATGGACAGCAAATTGTGTTCAGCTCCAGACGTGGGGGAGTCCATAAACTATTTTTTATGTCGGCTTATGGCGGTCGCACAATTCGCGTCACCAATCAGCCAGCTGGGGTTGCGGAAACAGCTCCAGCATGGAGCAAATAAAATTTATATGAAGCGAACCCCACAGATATTCATTATCTTTCTTTTTTGTCCGTTACTGCTTGGGTATTCATCACCTGTTACAGCACAATCAAATCTTGATGATCAATTGGCAGAACTGCAAGCAAGTCTGGAGCGGCAGGATAAGATTCTTAAAACTCTTCAAGAATTGACAGCTGAACAAGCAAGAACCCAAGGAGAGTTAAATCGTCTTCCACTTGCAGTCGAAGACCTTGATGAAGTTCGTAGAGATATTCGGGTGATTGCGGAGAGCCTTCAGAAACTTCAGAGGGAGGTCGATGATCTTCGGCGAGATCTAAAACAAATCAAGCTCACACCAGCACCAGCCAGCCAAAATCCAAGAGGTGGTGGGCCGCTGGTCATAGGGCTATTGGCTCTACAATCCGGAGACATTAACCGGGCTGTTGACCAGTTGCAACCTCTGTTGACTGGTAACAACGACTACCGTAAAGATGATTTGCTGATGGTTTTGGGAAATGGTTTTTTGCAAAATGGTTATCCAGAACAAGCAGCTTCTCATCTGAGCACACTGGTGCGTACTTTTCCCCAGAGCCAGCACTTGCCAGCAGCTCTTTTTTCACTAGGGCAGGCCTTCGGTGACATGCGGGATGAATCTCGCAAATATACCATCTGGAAAGCCTTGATTGAAGAGTATCCGAACCACCCAATGGCCCTCAAGGCAACTCGATCTTTGGAAGCGATTCTCCGTTGAAGCAGCGCTCTCCCCTTGCTCAGAGACTCTGGGACGCGCTAGCAAAAGCTGAGGTCTCTCATCAAAGCCGCTTCCTAATTTGTGTGAGTGGGGGAAGCGACTCGATGGCACTTCTACAGCTCTTCAAAGAAATTACTCCTTCTTCCCATCTCCACATTCTGCATTGCAACCACGAAGTACGGACTGAAGCCCACATTGATGCGGACTTCGTTGCAGAACAGGCTAAACTACTCCAAATTCCCTTCCATCTACGCATCCACGGAGGCTTGAAGCAATTATCCAGCGGTTTTCAAGCAGTCGCCAGAGAATGGCGACGCCAAGAAGCTGAACGACTCTGTAAATTGCTGAAACTTTCTTTTATTGTACAAGGCCACCACAGGGAGGATCAATTAGAAACTCGCTTACATCGAATACTGCGCGGAACACACCTGAGCAATTTACAAGGAATTCAGGTTAAGCAAGGACACTGGCTCCGTCCTCTCCTCGGCTTCACAAAATTAGAACTCAGAAGCTATCTCCTCCAGCAAGATCAAACCTGGAAGGAGGACCCAAGCAATACCAACAACAAGTACACTAGAAATTATCTAAGGCATGAGGTAATTCCCAAACTGCAAAAAGTTGCTGGAGGAACCTTGGAACAAAGGCTGGAAGAACTTTCCTTACAAAGCTCAGCTTTGCAGGAACACCTTCAAGCAGAGCGTGAAAATATCTGGACAAAAGTATGTATCCAAGAAGCCGATGATCTAAAGATCCGTAGCCTAGAATTAGTCGAATTGTCTGAGCTAGTCTGTTGGGAGGTTCTTCATCATTGGTTAAAATTGAATCACCTTAATCCCAGCTTTGAGCGATTGCAGGGTTTAGCCAAACAGGTCAAAAAATCACCTCGTACTCCCTGGTGCTGGCAGATTGGAAAGGGTTGGCAAGTTCGATCCAAAAGTAGCCAGCTAACTCTAGAACAAATCGTTGAAGCTTTAACAAGGGTACAGCGTGATTAGATTTAGCCTAAAGGCTTGAACTCGATCCTTCCATTTCTCAATTGAACATTGAGTTTCTGCCCATCTTTGATGGTTCCTGAGAGAAGAGCTCTTGCCAAAGGAGTCTCCAGTTCCTTCTGTATTACTCTTTTCAGCGGACGCGCTCCGTACAGTGGATCAAACCCTGTTTCACTCAGAAATTTCACTGCATCTGGGCTCATCTCCAGTTCAATTCTGCGCTCATCTAGTCTCTTCTGTAATCTTTTCAACTGGATCTGGACAATTTCCAGCAAATCTTCTTGTTGCAAAGGATGAAAGACAATTGTGTCATCGATTCGATTGAGAAACTCTGGACGAAAGTGCCCTTTCAACTCGGCTAGGACAGACTGACGAATGGATTGGAAATCCACTTTGTTCTGGGCTTGCTCCATGATTCTTTTGGAACCAAGATTGGAAGTCATCAGAATAAGTGCATTTCGAAAATCTACAGTCCTGCCTTGAGAGTCTGTCAGTCGACCATCCTCCAAAATCTGCAGTAAAATATTGAAGACATCGTAATGGGCCTTTTCAATCTCGTCGAAGAGAATGACACTGTAAGGTCTTCGGCGAATCGCTTCGGTCAATTGACCTCCTTCTTCATAGCCCACATACCCTGGAGGAGCCCCGATCAGTCGAGCCACCGCATGTTTTTCCATATACTCGGACATATCGATCCGCACCATGCTTTGCTCATCATCAAAGAGGAACTCCGCTAATGCGCGAGCGAGTTCGGTCTTTCCCACCCCAGTTGGTCCAAGAAAAATGAAACTGCCGAGGGGTCGCTGTGGATCATTGATGCCAGAACGTGCTCTCAGAACCGCATCTGAAACGGTCTCGATCGCTTGATACTGTCCTACTACACGCTGTTGTAGATGCTCAGGTAGGCGCAATAATTTTTCATGTTCACTTTCCAACATTCTACTGACAGGAATTCCAGTCCATCGAGCCACAATCTCAGCAATGTCATCACTGCTGACTTCTTCACGTAAGAGCTGGTTCTGATGCTGCTCTGCAGTCATCTGAGCTTGTCTCAGCTGATTCTCTAGATCTCTCAAAACCCCGTATTCCAACTTGGCAGCTTCTTCCAAATTGTAGTTTCGCTTTGCCTGTTCAATTGCNNGTCGGGTTTCCTCNAGTTGCTTTTTCAAATCNCTCAAGGATTGCAATGATTCTTTTTCCTTACTCCATTGCAGNGTCAGNGTGTCCATTTTGTTCTGCAAATCTGCCAACTCACGACTGAGAANCTCGAGACGCTGGATAGAGGCTGAATCCTCTTCTTTCTTCAAAGCTTCTTTTTCAATTTCGAGTTGNAGAATTCTTCTCGAAATTTCGTCCATCTCTGCCGGCATTGAGTTGATCTCAACTCTAAGTTTTGCAGCGGCTTCATCCATCAGATCGATCGCTTTATCAGGTAGAAACCGATCCGTAATATAGCGATTGGAAAGAGTAGCTGCCGCAATTAGTCCGTTGTCCTTGATCCGGACACCGTGGTGAATTTCATAGCGTTCTTTCAGACCCCGTAAAATTGAAATGGTATCTTCAACACTTGGTTGATCGACCAAAACTTGCTGGAATCTTCGCTCCAACGCAGGGTCTTTTTCGATATGTTTGCGGTATTCATCCAGCGTGGTGGCCCCAATACAATGCAATTCACCCCGTGCAAGCATCGGCTTCAGCAGATTACCAGCATCCACAGCTCCTTCTGTCTTACCTGCTCCGACTACTGTGTGTAATTCATCTATAAACAGAATGATTTCACCATCAGATTTTTGTACTTCTTTAAGAACTGCTTTAAGGCGTTCTTCAAATTCACCCCGATACTTAGCACCGGCAATCAAGGCTCCCATATCTAGGGATACGATACGTTTATCTTTCAAGCTATCGGGAACATCATTACGAACAATTCTTTGGGCCAGACCTTCTGCAATTGCAGTTTTACCAACTCCAGGTTCTCCAATTAGCACAGGATTATTCTTTGTACGACGAGATAGAACCTGGGTAACTCGACGTATTTCATCGTCTCTGCCAATCACTGGATCAAGCTTGCCTTCTTGAGCTTGCTGGGTGAGATCCTGTCCATATTTTTCTAGAGCTTGGTAGGTTTCTTCAGGGTTCTGTGAATTAACCCTTTGATGTCCTCGAACTTCTTCCAAAGTCTTACGAACTCTATCTTTGGTGATTCCAAAGTCTGCCAAAAAACGCCCGGCACTACCCTTCTTCCCCTCACCCACCAAAGCTAACAGCAGATGTTCGACGCTAATGAAGGAATCCTTCATCTTCTTGGATTCTTCTTCCGCATTGACGAGGACCTGATTTAGTTCGCCTGAGCCACTCACTTGCGTTGTAGAGGATCCACTGAGGGTAGGTAACGCATCTAGCCTCTGTGCAAGCTGCATCTGAAAAGTGGGTAAGACAATCTCCATCCTTTCCAACAAGCGCGGAATCAGACCATTTTCTTGAGCCACGAGTGCTTGCAATAGATGAATACTGATAATCTGAGTGTTTTGCCTCCGAGTCGCTTCGTTCTGTGATGCCTCCAGGGCAATCAAAGATTTTTCTGTGAATTTTCGCAAATCCATAAAATTCTCCAATAACTTATTTTTGTTAGCACTCATATTATTTGAGTGCTAACAAAAAAGCAAGTATCCCTTTTGATCAACTGATCCCAGGTCTTTGAGCATTGTTCGAGAAAAATTTTTCTAAAATTCTAAGGGAGTTTATCTACGACCCATCCACAGACGTCATGAATTGATCATAACCTGTCATCTCCACGTACCCTACGCCTTGTATGGGTTGTCCATTCTGAGTGCCTTGCACACGAACTGAGCCTTCCCAATAGGAAACTGTAGTTTGTAATTCCTGATCGCTCATTCTTGGTGAAATTTGCAGATCAAGACTTTCTGAAGGAAGCTTCAAGGTCCACCCAGCTGGGTAAGATGCTCCACTATTAGGACTTTGCCAAAGTTCAACTACCTTGAGTGCTACTTCTTCAAAGTTCAAATTTCGGCTCTCTCCATTTGGATTAACCAATTTACCTGAACTTTGTTCATCTGGTTTTCCCGCTTTATCTCGCAGTTGATAGTACATCAAATCTGTCCCGTCGTTCAGTTGCAGTGCGAACCAGTCCCAGCCTACTTGGTTTGACTCAAGGACGCTCGTACTCCACTCACGATCCAGCCAACTTGATCCAGTAACATCAAAAGTTCCGTCAGGAGTGATCACTTCGCCACTCGCAACCATCCGGGTGAAAGAATAATAATAAGAGGCATTGCCCGGTTCTTTCCCTTTCTGGCTCAGTCCCTGATTTCCTTGGAGTACCAATGGCTTACTTGGGGTCACTTCTAGATTGATTCCAAATTCTTCCGTCTTAGCGAGTAGTTGCCATTTCATTGGATCGTTACCCACTCCTTTAATCTCCCAATCATCTAACCAAATTTTTAAAGGCTGTGCTTTTACTCCAGCCAAACCCAAAGCAGCACGTTGGAAGCGCTCCGCGTGATAAAAATGCTCTTCCTGGATGTCAGAAAGAGCCAAGTGTCCCATGTAGAGTTGGTTCGTTCTCCAAGGGGAACCGGATTCTTCGGGAAGTTCTGGCACCAGCGAATTTCGAAACAAGGTCACTTGAAAGCCGAAGGGACGTCCTACTTCATTCTGCAGATTCCCAGTAAAATACCACCACTCGTTGCGAAATTCTGGATGATCAGCATGATCTTTAGGAAATGAAAAAGCCCGTGGCTCCAGCGCACGTGCGTATCCATCCACATCGCCACCTCCCAATGCCTCTGCCACATTTAGGCTGCTATTATTCTGGAGTGGTAGATCTCGTTGATGAAGCGTATACCAAGAGAATCCAAGAAGAGTTAGAAAACCGCAGAAAACCAAAATCAATTTGAAGTTTCGCATTTACCTCATGAAATGAAAGTAAGGACTTTGTCACCACCAATTATTGGATCTTGTTCTAAGAGAAAAGTCTAAGAATGTTTGGCCTACGATAAAATAATGAGTGAAAATAGTGAATTAGCTTTGAAGACAGAAGCGAAATGAATGGGGAAGGAGAGCGTGTTAAATCTTGGTGAACTCCATAAAAGTAAATCTTTGCAGAGAATTCAGAACTTTTGAAAACGAGAACAATTATCTCGCTTAGAGTGCTTCAGTCTAAAATAGGAAGGTGTTCTTGGTAGGTGGCTTGGAAAGCTTTGATTAGGTAATCTGCGTCTAGAGAACCACAAGTCTCTCTGATTGAGTGCATGGCAAGCATCGCGGCACCCACATCAACGGTTTCTATCCCGAGTCGTGCTGCGGTGATCGGGCCAATCGTGGAACCACACGCCAGATCGGTTCGCATCACAAATTTTTGAACAGGCACATCACACTGATAACAAATTTGCTCGAACCAAGCTTCTGTTCTTGCAGAGGTAGCGTAACGGCCTTGAGAATTCCGTTTGATGACTGGTCCTTCATTCATTTGAGGAAAGTGATTTGGGTCGTGCTGTTCGGCATAATTTGGATGAACAGCGTGCGCCATGTCTGCCGATACAAGGATCGAATTCGCTACTGCACGTTCGTAGGCCTGTGGAGATCCAGTCTGCTCCGCTAATCTTCGAATAACAAATTCCAGAAACGAGGAATGCGCCCCCTCCGTTGTTTGACTACCAATTTCTTCGTGATCGTAACAAACCAAAACCTGCGTCCACGGCTTCGTAGAGTTGGAGTGACAGAGGGCCTGCAACCCTGTGAAGCAACAGAACAAGTTATCCAACCGTGCTGAGGCAATAAATTCCAGATTTGGCCCCCAGCACTGAGCGGATTGGGTATCGTAAAGACTTAAATCCCAACTACGGATCTTGCTCGCATCCAAATCCAGTTCCTCTGCAAGCCAGAACTTCAGGGCATCTTCGGTTTCCCAACTTTGACTATTGGTCAAAATGGGCGGCAGATGCTTTTGCTTGTTGAGTTGTAGGCCTTTCTCATTTACCTCACGATTGAGATGAATCGCTAGCTGAGGAATTCTGACCAGCGGTCGCTCACAGAGCAAGGGATGAGTCTTTAGCCCATTTTCAGACTCAACGAAGACCCTTCCTGCTAAAGACAAATCTCTATCAGTCCATGTTCCCAACAACACTCCACCGTACACCTCCACTCCCAGTTGACGGTAACCACTACGGGTAATATTCGGATGAGGTTTGAGTCTTAGATTGGGGCTGTCGGTGTGGGCGCCAACTATGTGTGCTCCATGCTCCGAAAGAGATGCTCCCTGAATCCAGGCGACAATGCTGGTTTCACCTCTAGTGACATAGTATTTTCCGCCCTTCTCCGTCTTCCATAGTTGGCTTTCCCGCAACTCTAGAAAGCCACTGTCGATGAGTTGACGCTTGATCGATTGAACCGCATGATACGGTGTCGGAGAAGAATTTAAAAATTGGAGCAGGTTCGAAACGGTTGACATAGGAAATTATAGAGCCATTGCCACGAGAACAATCAACAAATAAACACCGGCCATGATCGTGGACTTTGTTTTGGTGAGCGTGTAGTTGTCACTCCAGAAGAGATAGATCGCTAAAGCAGTTGCTCCCACAAGCATGTATACCAACTCAATTTGGGGCAGGTTCACCGGCGTGACGGCACCTGTCAACACCAAGGCAAGTAGAATTGGAACACTTAAGCAGACGCAGATATCAAAGATATTGCTTCCAAATACGTTAGAAATCGCCGCATCATAATTTCCTCTTTTCGCACTCATGACCGACAGCACTGTGTCCGGTACTGAAGTACCAGCTGCAATGACAATGAAGCCCATGATCACTGCATCAATTCCGAGGAGATCCCCCAGTCGAATGGAAGCTTCTACCAGGATGTGGGAGGCCAGACCCATCACCAACATCATCCCCAAAATCCATTTCCATGCATGAGGTTCATCCCGAATTTCTAGATCTGATTCTTCCTCCTCTTCATCAAAATCCTCATTTGCTGTTGAGGAGTTCTCTCCAGAGTCCTCTTCCCCTAAATTTCTTTTGTGTTTGCGATAATCTAAATTCAACCAAAACACATACCCAATATATGCTGAGATAAATAATGCGGCCACACCAAAGCCCCAAGCATTTGGGAAGGCAAACAGAGCCACAAGCAGTAAAATGACAACCCCAAAGTACATCAAGCTGTCTCGCCAGACGACCTCTTTACCAATTTTCATCGGGCCTTTGGCAACCAATCCAGCCGCAGCTGGAATGATTAAGACGTTGTAAAGCGCAGACCCTACAATCGAGGAAATACCTACTTCAGCACGCCCTAAGAGTATCACCGCAATGACTGCAACACAAAATTCGGGGAATGAACTTGCAATGGCGTCAATCACAGCAGCTTTGATGGATTCTGGAAGTTTGTGTTTTTCCTGAACGTAATCCGCAGCCGGCTGAAAGAAATCACCTGCACGCCAAATGGCGATAGAAGCAAATACAATCAGGCTCACCCACAACAGAAATGATACCGGCCAAATTCTTAGCCCAACCAAGTACATAATTGCCAAGGCCATGATCACTATGGTCAGGTTGGCTACATGACTATAAATTCCACCACCAAAGAAGAAGCGCAATGGCTGGACAAGATTAAAATTCATTTTGTTCTCTAGGAAGATGTGGGTGAAGAGGGACTCCGTAAAACACCTTCACTACCCTCACGTAAGCGCCGTAGATTATCACGATGACAATATAGCAAAAGAAGACTCAGAGCGGCCTGAATAACAGTTAGATCCCACGTTGGCATTTCTGTCATCATCCCGGGCAGAATAATGCTGACCGGTGGTAGTAGGCAAAGCATCAAAATTGCTGAGAGGCTTGATATTTTTTTCCAGGCAAACATCAACAACCAAGTTCCCATGCCCACTAGCGCTAATGGATAATAGACTGCCAGTAGCATTCCGATCTGGCAGGAAATCCCCTTACCACCCTTGAAACGCAGAAAAACTGGGAAGACATGCCCTAAAATTGCGAAAGCTCCCACGAGCATTAGGATTCCCAATGTTGGTTCAGGCGATGACTCTTCCAGCAGCAATAAATCAGCCATCATAACCGCAAGCCACGCTTTACCAAAATCTAGGATGAATGTTAGCGCTCCTGGTAATTTTCCACCGACTCTCATTACGTTGGTCATACCAATGTTTCCACTACCCTGCTGCCGTACGTCCACCCCTAACCAGAATCGGCCAATCAACAGTCCAAAAGGGATGCTCCCAAGGAGATATGCAATGAGGAGAGAAATGAGGAGGGTCATTTAGCTGGGATTCAAGGATTCGCGGAAGCTGGAAGCTCAGGTTCGGACCCAAAAACTTCCAGCACTCACTGACCTATTTCGTTTGCCAACTCAAATTCATTTTTTGTATTCGAGATCCCCCATGAGGCTGTCATCAACTGCAAAGTCAAAGTCTGGTTCTAATTCCAGCTGAGGACTTGCCTCAGGAGAATTGCTTGCCTCGCCTTCCTGTCCTTGTTGCGGGGCTTGTCCCACCGGAGCAGGCTGATTCATTGGGGCTGAACCGAGTTGAGCACCATAAGGATAAGTTTGAGCTTGCCTACGCTGCAACTGTGCTGGACTCGGCACCAGGATTGCTGCAGTCAGCAGCAGGAGCGCGAAAGCAAAACAACTGCAGTAGATCAAGCCGTTAAAGTACAGATCGTACTTTTGCTTATCAAGATAATAAGTGACAGTGTCAAAACCGCTGTAGGTGCGATAACTGACCTCCCCCATACCACTGTAAAAGTAGTATATCCCGAAGGTCATCATTCCCAAGGTAGCCAAGAATCCAATCGTGTATAGATTGGTATAAGTTTGATTTTGAGGCATAGGCCCTCTTGATAACTAAAAGTCCAAGCTACAGCTGGCCAAATCTCGTCTTAGAGACTGGGCAAACTTATTGCAATTTGAACAGAATCTAGCTCCAAATTCTTAGGAATTCATGGAACCGAGTTTTTACCTTAGTTGGTATATCGGCTGTTCAAAACAAAACTTGAGTCCTTTTTTCGATTGCCTCTCTGGACTTCTTGCTTTAGCACTATTATTTAGCTTCTATCCCCCCGGGATGAGCCCGGCAATTTATCAACGACCGAAGTCCACATCAACATGACAGACAAATTTCAGGATAAATCTCAGGTCATTGAAGCTGAGTTAACCCCCCAAGACGAAGAATTTCTTAAAGAAATCAATCAGCAGATTTTAGAATTCCTTGAGAAAGACGAAGAGATTTTAGAATTTGACCCAATGAACTCCTACCAACGTAGGCTCGTACATCAGATGGGTTCATTATATCAACTTAGCAGTAAATCAGTTGGTAGTCGGGATGAGCGATATGTCTGTTTGCTAAAATCACAATCGCTTGGAGAAATTCTGGCTGCTTCAGAAAAACCAGAAGAGCCCCCGGATCCAACTCTCAGAAAGGGAGTAATGATTGACAGGGGCAATGAAATTTTTTATTGCCGTCCAGGCCAGAAAATTGTCTTGAGAGCCGATGGCAGCTTTGGTGTCCCGACTTCAGATAACACCATGAAAGTGTTGGATCAGAGAGAGATGGACAGCGGTATGTTTCGAATTCAACGCAACCACTTGATTTGCCCTCAGGATGAACAGTGGTGAGAACTGGAGGGAGTGGTCAAACTTTGGTCTGGCCTACCTAGGCGACGCCATCTTTGAGCTTTGGTGTCGCAAATATGCTTTGCAGAGAAGCCAAAGTGCCCGTCAGGTGCATCAGTGGGTGGTAGAATTAGTACGTTGTCAAACACAATCAAAGCTGGCATTTCTATGGCACGAAATGCTGAGTGAGGAAGAACTTCGGGTTTTTCAACGTGGGAAGAACCAAAAACCAATTACACGGCCAAAGCATGCAACAGTTGAGGAATATCGAATGGCGACAGGCTTTGAATGTGTTATAGGTTATTGGCATCTTCAACAACA
This sequence comes from Deltaproteobacteria bacterium, assembly GCA_002730365.1. The sequence continues at coordinate 8,595 of PBZZ01000032.1, read as the reverse complement.
TGATCGGCTGAACGAGATGATGCATCTTCCAGAATCCTTAAAATTGATTGAAGCACACACTTCAGAGATCTAGATGAACTTTTACTTGACTGCACTATTATTTATTTTGACGATCGGGGTGGTGACATTTCCACTTTTTTTCAGCCGAATCCAAAGACATGAACTGCAGAAAGACCAAGCAACCCTGGATACCAGTGAATCTGACGCACTATTGAGTGCACTCAGCGAATTAGAGGACGATTTTCAATTAGGACGGTTAAACAAAGACGAATACCAGCAGCAGAAAATTCGATTGCAGCGTCAATATTTGAAGCTTAAAGAAACCCCAGAAAACGGATGACGAGACAGCTTCTGAAAAACTTGCGCCGGCCCTCCACACTGCCTAATTCAAGACAGAAGCGGGGAAAAATAAATCAAAACGCCCAGGAACGTGTCCTTTACATCTGGGGCTTATTTAGCCCCCCAAAACCCTCTGCAGTTCAGGCCAAACAAGCAGACACAGAGATTCGTGCCGTCTCAATGATGGGTCTGCTTACCGGTTTTCTGCTAATTATGACTTTGGTGGGAGTGGTGGGTGATTACGGTGTGCTAGCTACCTCAAGGCTTAATGACCAAGATTTCCGCTTACGTCATGAAATTCAGGAAATGCAAGTTCAGGAGCAAGAACTATTAGCGGAAGTGCAAGCCCTACGAATAAACTCGGAATACATCGATTTTTTAGCACGCCGCGATTTGGGCCTAGTCAAGTTGGATGAATTGATCTACTACTTACCCGAACATATCTCTCTTCCAAGAGAATCCTCGTACTTAGTCTTTCCTTCTAGTCAACATCCTCTTCGTCAAGTTGAGCGAGTTTTAGAGCCTTTACCTCCTTTGGAAGCGAATCGACAGGACAATCTGTTATCAACAATCAATACAAACTCTCCCTTAAATGGGGAGGCTTCACAATGAGCTAGCAGTTCTTTTAAATTACCCCTGAGAACTCTTTCGTCTGGAAAACTGAGTCGTACGCAAAGGCTCGCAGCTTGCCCCCCCCCCAACTCCCCCAAAACGTCTTTTAACAAAGGAATTAAGCGGTACGGGGCTTCATAAATTACCAATGTGGTATGCCAACGTTTAAGGCTATGCAGGGCCTTTCGACGCAACTCTGTCTTCCGGGGAAGAAAACCGACACAATAAAAGTCCTGACAAGGTAGCCCACTGACAACTAATGCCGTCATCAGCGAAGAAGGCCCGGGCAAAGACACAATTTCACCCTGGCTTGCGATGATGGCTTGGATCAAGCGATACCCCGGATCTGCAAAAACTGGAGTTCCTGCATCAGAAATTAAAGCGAGCTGTTTGCCAGCTTTCAGTAAATCAAGTAAATCTCGGATCTGCTCTGACTCATTGTGTTCGTTGAGGGTTAGTAGATTTTGTTGAATTCCATGATGCTTGAGAAAACGGCTGCCAACCTTCCGTTCTTCACAAATCACTTCATCGACAGTTCTAAGAATTTCCAGTGCTCGTAAAGTAATATCACCAGCATTTCCAATCGGAGTTGGAACGAGAAAGAGTTTGCCCATGGACATAAGACCTAATTCACCAACGGCACTGATAGTGGCAAACGGAGAGACGCCCTCTCAAACCTTATTAGAACAGTTTTGGGGCACAGTAGACCTGAGGATCGGAGCGGATGGTGGTGCAAATCGATTATTATCGTTAGGGCTAAAACCAGATTTTGTAGTTGGAGATCTGGATTCACTTACTGAAGCAAATCGAAAGCAATTTCAAGCTTCCCAGCTACATCTGGACGCTGATCAAGAAACCAACGATGTTTCAAAGGTTCTCGAGTTTTGTCATCAGCGAGGGATCAAGGGTGTCCATCTCTTGGGGATGCAAGGGAACCGGACAGATCATTTCATGGCCTGCCTGGACGCTTGCTTTGGCTTCAAAAATCAGATGGAAATCAGCCTTTGGAATGAGGCTGAACGGATAGATTTCTCGACTGGGAGATGGTCTGCTGTGCTACCTGCAGGCACCACAGTTTCCTTGATTCCAGTTTTTGGACCTGTTACTGAAATTACCAGCTGGGGCTTGGATTATGCGCTTGCTGGTCGAAGTCTGTGTCCTGGTCAGCCACCGTCCGGTGTTTCCAACCTCAGTGTTGAACCGGATGTCAGAATCGAATTTTCTGAGGGTACCTTGCTAGTTGTGACTCAACGAAAGCAAATTGAGTAAGATGGGGTATGGACTTTCAAAGTTGGTTTCTAAGGATTGACTGAAAGTCGCTGCCTGGTCTTTCGAACAAAATCGACTAAAAAGACCAAGAACACTCCACCAAACAACCCTATAACTAACGAGAGTGCTAGAATCAACCGCACATTGGGTTTACTCGGATTTTCAGGAGGAATGGCCCGATCAATAATTCGAATGAAAGTCTGCTGCCCGGACTGCAACGATTGCAATCGTGCTTGAGTCTGAGCAAACTGAATTCTCAACTTTGAAATTTCCTCTGATTCTCTGTCATCTTCAATTGACTGACTAGATCCTTGTTTATTGAGTTCAGCTAGTTTTGCTGCCAACCCTCCAATTTCAGCTTTCATGTACGTTATGCTTGCTGCGCTTGGCTGCGTCTTTTCCAGTACATCCAACTCAATTTGACGATCAATCAAGCGCTGCTGAAGATTAGCCAGAACTATATGACTGATTGAGAATGAAGTCTTCGTTTCAGCCGAATTCATTTCAACAGATTGTTCTGTTCCCAATTGAACTAAAGATTGCTCAAGACTATCTAATTGGAGCTGCAAATCGATAATTTCTTGAGAGAGCAAGTAGTCGTTAGCCCAACGCAATCCATCATTAGCTAGGCTCACTGCTAAATCTGGATCCCTAAAGTGAACTGTTAATAAAGTCAGTCCAGATGATTTTTCAGTTTGAAATTTGAAGGTAGGTTTTTCGGAATCTCTAATCAGTGAGTCGGCTGCAAATTCATCTGGAGAAAGGGAATCATTCGGTAGAGCATAGGTATCTGTTGAGGGATCATACAGATCTGTCAGAATCAGGGGGCTCAGGCCTGTACGATCAAGAAAAAAAGAGAGAAACTCAATTTTTTGGAACAGCCTGATTGCGCGCTGATTGAGAAATTCCTCTTCCAGATCGACTATCCTACCTCCGTCATTCCTTTGCTGAAGGTTGACCGGATTAAGGGGGATAACTTCGTAAGAAACTCTGGCTACATAAATTTTCGGAGTCAACTTCAAATAAGCCCAAGTTCCGAGAAAAGCAATCAGGACGCTAGCTGAAAGTGTCCACCAAATGCGCTTCAAACTAAGTTGCGGCACTAAGAAATAGAGGTTGATTCCTTTAGAATCTTGAGGTTGGTATGTATCAGAAAAATGAATGAGATTGGAGCGGTTGTTCAAATCTTTGAACTGATCATTCTTTTGCTGCTCCGAGGACATATTTAATGATTGAACCTATACTTTTAAATGAGTATAGCAGTTTTAAATAATAATTCGATGATAGCGCTTTTTCCCAGCCCTCAACAAAACTTCTCCCTCAACAAAATGCTCAACAGCCAAAGTAGCCTCTAATTCTTCAACCCGTTCCTGATTCAAGTAAAGACCACCTTGCTTTAGTAACCGCCGCGCTTCACTTCGACTTGGGCACATTCCCACTTCCACAAATAAATCCAAAAGCAGGGTACCTATTCTTGATTGAGGAATCTCAGTTGCAGGAACTTGGCTCCGATCTCCACCTCCCCCAAAAACTGCTTGAGCACCCTTTTCTGCTTTTCGGGCCTCTTCTTCACCATGCGCCAAACTTGTGGTCTCAAAGGCCAACACTGCTTTGGCTTTGCGAATATCTGCCCCCTCCAAATGCTCCAATTCCTGAATCTGCTCTTGTGACAAATAAGTGAACATTCTTAGGCACTTAGCCACATCAGCATCGTCAAGATTAACCCAGTACTGATAGTATTGGTAGGGTGAAGTTCTCGTTGGATCCAACCAGATAGCACCAGATTCAGTCTTGCCCATTTTCTTGCCACTGGCAGTAGTCAACAATGGATATGTAAAACCGAATGCATCGTGCTGGTCAACTCGTCGAATCAGGTCCACCCCAGAGATAATATTCGCCCATTGATCATCACCCCCAAGTTGTAGGATGCAGCCGTAACGTCGCTTCAATTCCAGAAAGTCGTAAGCTTGCAGGAGTTGGTAATTAAACTCTAGAAAAGAGAGGCCTGTTTCCAAACGCGCTTTGTAGGTCTCGAACGAAAGCATCCGATTGACTGAGAAATGGCGGCCAATTTCACGTAGAAAATCCAGATAGTTTAGATCCCGTAGCCATTCCGAATTATTTATCTGTAGATTCTTTTCGTCAAATCTGAGAAAGCGTCCAAATTGTGGACGAATCGCTTCGATATTTTGCTGAAGTTGCTCTTCTGTGAGCATCTTGCGCATTTCAGTTTTTCCGCTCGGATCCCCAACCATCGCAGTGCCACCACCCATCAGAGCGATGATTTGATGCCCTTGTCTCTGCAAGTGGGCTAATCCCATGATTGGAATCAGGTGACCAACGTGTAGGGAATCAGCGGTGGGATCAAATCCACAATAGGCGCAAATGGATTGCTGGTCCATCCGAGATGCCAATTCTTCAGGATGGGTTTGCTGCTGGCAGAAACCCCGCCATTCAAATTCTTTCAGGACGCTCAAAACCGGAACTCGCTATATTCTGCAGAAAAAAGGGGGGTTAAAAATATGGGGGTTTTTTAAAAGCTCGCTTCACCGGAACAGACTTCGTCACAGGTCACAGATTCATGACCACACTCGGCCACAAAAAATTGACCGTTGAAGCATTCGCATTGTCCACTCCAGCGGAAATCAATCTTCACGTCTCCAGAGGCTGTTTCGTAGGGAAAATTGTAAACGTTGTCTTCGCAAACAGAGCGTTGTCGCCATTGATTAGCAGTCAGCGTTGGAGGTGGTATGAAGCGAGAGGGAGCGCTAGTCATTTGACAACTCTGCAAACAATCATTATAGACTTCAAAACAGGTATCACCCTGAAGGAACCCTCCAAGTTCTCGGCATTGTGGAAAGCCGAATTGAGGGTGCTCTACCACACAGCGTTCCAAGCAGGAGTTCCCCAATGCGCTTACAGTTGGTGCAGCCAAGCTCATCAGTCCGATTAACACAGTCAGGGTTCCCCACAATAACTTAATCATGCAAACCTCTCCTTCCAGAAAACGCTTCTTGTAAGGTGATTTCATCCACATATTCTAGGTCTCCTCCTGCTGGCAAGCCTCGGGCTAGTCTAGTAATTTGAGGGACTAAATCTGCCAACTCTGACTGCAAAAATCCAGCCGTGGCTTCTCCCTGAACTGTCGGGTTGGTTGCTAGAATCAGCTCGTCTGCTCCTCCTTTTTCCAGCCGCTTGCGTAAGCTTCGAATTTGCAGTTGGTCAGGTCCAATACCTTCCAGTGGGGATAAAGCGCCAAGCAACACATGATAAACGCCCTGATAAACCCGACTTCGCTCAATTTGAAAGACATTATTGGGCTGTTCTACCACACAGATTAGCCGCTGATTCCTCATTTGATTACTGCAAACCGAGCATGTGCCAAGATCTGTGAACCCATGACAGACATAGCAGTGATGTATCCTCTCCTTCACCTGTCGAATGGCTTCCGCCAGGTTCCCTGCTTCTTCTGGTGTGTACCTGAGTATCCCAAAAGCGAGCCTGAGCGCTGTCTTCTTCCCAATCCCAGGTAACCTAGACAACTCACGCGATAAACGATCCAACGATTCTGGATACTGCATGCTCACTTCTTATCGGTGAACAGCTGATGGCCTTGCCGAGCCTCTGTGATCTCTAGCCCAAGAGGTTCACTGACAGTGATTTCAACACCCTGAGTTTTTGGATCCCATTGCTCTGGGTAGTATTTCAGTCGTTCTGAAGTCATGTTTTGCAGGCGTTGTTGATACTCTTCTTCACGAGCTCGGAGTTGCTTGATCGTCGACTTCATACTTCCCCCAACAAACTTCATCACCTTGGACGAATTTTGTTTCTCCTCAAGTTCATCCAGCTTGTCGATATTTCTTTGAGCGATTGTAAACTCAGCACGTACGTCAATCGGGATTTCTACTTCTTCAACAAGTGTCCCACATTTATGGACACGTCCTCCAGGCATCCGCAATTCCGTATATTCTATCGTGTTGCACTTTGGACAATGCAGCCAAATTAACCATCCTTCAATTTGTCGACTCTCCTCCTTCGCTTTTCGGTCAGCCAACCGTTCAGCAAAATTGATGACCTTGCTCATTCAAACCCCATCAGCGTCTTGGAAAGTGTTCCTGCATCAAATGGTTTGAGAATGTGCGCAGTGATCCCTGCTGCCTTTCCCATCGCAAGCTGATCGTCTAGCGGATCCATCAGCATCAGGAGAACTGGCAGAGACTTTTTTGAGTGAGTTTCACGGATCTGTTTGACGAGGTCTACACCTCGAGCTCCATCCAGATACCAATCAACTAGTAACAGGTGATATTGATAGCGCTCCAGCAACTTGATCGCCTCGTCAGGATCTTTGGCTTCATTACAAAGCTCTGTACCAAGATCTTTTAGTGTCTGGCGAATCATCCTGCGAGAAGTATTGAAGTCATCCACGATTAATACACGTGTTTCTTCTCCGATTTCCATCAGGGAACCTCATCAAACAGGGAGGGAGAGAGGAGTTTATTCAAAAAAAAGTATAAACTTTTGAAAGCAGGATTGGGACCGTGACGGCAACTTAATCGTTCGCGATAGCGAGAATCAACTGAAATTCTGCTTCGGTAACAGGTTGAACGGAGAGACGCATCCCCTTGCGCAAGAGGAACATCTCTTTCAGTTCAGGAATGCTTCGCATCTCTTTCAAAGTAACCGGACGTGAAAATTCATTCTCAAACTGAACATCCACCATTAGCCAGCGAGGGTTTTCTGGAGAGCTTTTTTCATCAAAGTATTTACTCGAGGGATCCCATGAAGTGTGATCTGGGTAAGCTTCGCGGACGACTCTTACTGTACCAACAATCGCAGGCTCCGCTTGACGACTGTGGTAAAAGAATGCCTGATCACCCATTTTCATTTCGTCGCGCATCAGATTGCGCGCCTGGTAGTTGCGGATCCCGTCCCAGGGCTCTGTCTGATGGGGACAATTTTTCAGGTCATCTAGCGAAAAAACATCGGGTTCACTTTTCATTAACCAGTACTTCATCGTGCTTTCTCTTCAGCTAGATGCTCATCCACTCGTAGTGGCTGCATTTTAACCGCAGGGCTACCCCGCCGAACCCAGAGACGAACTCGTTCAACCGTAACCCCATTCTCTCGACTGATACTGGCCAGTTGCTCCGCGTAAAGAATGTCACCCACACGAAATTCGAACAAAATGCTGTTGGGCTCTAAAGGATTCAACAGCAACAACACCAGCCCAGGATTGTAATGCAGCCTCAGGGAGCCTTCAAATTCTACTGCCTCCTCCAGCAAATCAGCCGGACGCTGATCCGAAATTTGCAGTTCGTAGAAGATACCAGCGTCCAACAGAGGAAGATTCATTGCTTCCTGTTCATCGGATTACTGATTTTCTGGACGAAGTGGGCGAAGCACTTGGCCTGCTTGCCACATTTCCTGATTGCGCACGATTTCCAGTTCCTTCTCTAATTTGTCCCGATAATCAGGCTGTGAATTGGTATCGATCGACCGCTTGGCTTCGTCTCCTCGAATCACGCTCTGGTAGCATTCTTCGACAACGGGCTTGATCACCGCATGGAACTTGGGAGCCCAATCCAGCGCACCACGTTGAGCGGTTGTGGAGCAGTTTGCATACATCCAATCCATTCCACGTTGAGAAACCAGGGGATAGAGACTTTCAAGGGCTTCTTCAATGGTCTCGTTATAAGCTTCTGATGGAGAATGTCCGTGCTCACGGAGTACCTCATATTGAGCCAAGAAAGCCCCTTGCAGCATACCCATTAAGACACTGCGCTCTCCGGTCAAATCGCTGTGAACTTCTTGCTCAAAGGTCGTCTCAAAAAGATGACCAGAACCAATCGCAAATGCGGTTGCAATACAACGATCTCTTGCCTTGCCAGTGTAATCCTGATGAATGGCGAATGAAGAGTTGATTCCACGTCCTTCGAGAAAGTGAGTACGAACAGTCAGCCCACTCCCCTTTGGAGCACAGAGAATCACATCAATATTGGCTTGAGGCACGATACTGGTGTGATCTTTAAAAACAATGCCGAAACCATGTGAGAAATAAAGGGCATCTCCATTTTTCAGAGAATTTTTCACCATTGGCCATAAAGCGATCTGTGCAGCATCCGAAACTAAATACTGAAGAATGGTCCCTTTCTGAGCAGCTTCTTCCATCTCAAAAAGGTTTTCTCCGGCGACCCATCCGTCTGCAAGTGCTTTGTCCCAACTACGCCCAGGACGCACACCCAAGACAACGTTGAAGCCTTGATCTCGCATGTTCAAACCCTGCCCACGACCCTGCGGGCCGTAGCCCAGAATAGCTGTTGTTTCCTGGTCAAGGATATCCTTGCAGCGCTCCGGTGGATAATCACTGCGCTCGAT